>SKLC01000221.1 GCA_007123425.1 Nitriliruptoraceae bacterium | reverse complement strand
GGCGTCGCGTGCAGGATGAGCGCCGCGCCGCTGGTCGCCACCGCCGTCTGCGAGACGTTGTAGGCCACTCTGCCGGGCGCGGCCAGCAGGCTGGCGTGAGCCAGGCCCATCCCGAGCATCGCACCGAACACGGCGTGGCCGGGGGCGAGCAGGACCAGCCCGGCAGTGATCGGCACCTCGATCAGCGTGATGCCGACATCGATGCGCTCGAGCTGGAAGTGCAGCGTCATCCGTTCGGCGACCGCGACGCCAACCGCGAAGGCAGCGAGGCCGAGCACCGGTGGGGGCGAGACGTCGAGTGCCACCACGACCCAGGTCACCGTCATCGTGGCGAGGGCGACCCACGCGGCCACGTAGCGGCGAATCGCCTTGTCCACGATGAGTCCCCGGCGGAAACGTCAGCGGCCATCGGCCGCGTCGAGCCGATGGCCGCATGGGCTCAGCCGCGCTGCACGGCGTCGCCGATGGATTCTAGAACCAGGAGATGCCCTGCGGAGTGAAGTACGACTCCGAGTCGTCTTCCTCGAAACGGTTCCACGGGGCGTTCGCGGCATTGTCGCGAGCGTCCACCGTCTTGTTGAGGCCGGGGGCGTCAGAGGCGGGGCCATTGGCGTGCGCCGGGGGCACGTCGTCCGCGACGGCCGGCGAGGCGACACCGGCGATCATCGAGACCGCCAGCGCGCTCGCCACGGCAATGGCGCGCAGACGGCCGGGGCGGCGGGTGGTCGTGCGGCTCATGTCATGCTCCGATGTGCTCTCGTCGCCCGGGTCTCGGGGACGGCCGACACACGTGTCGGTCTTCTCGGTGCATCGGCGATGCTGCGCTGACGATTGATGGCCCGTCCGGGTGGTCTTGGCGTTTCCATCGGGACTAGTCCTGCGCACGGACGGGGCAGGCAGGTGTCGCCGACCTCGGGGACCGGGGATACTCCCGCCCCCGTCGTCGTCCGGTCGGGCGGGACAAGGAGCACGCATGGGGATCGGCGCGCCGCGCCCGCAGCGCCCCGAGCCCCGTCGCGGGTGCCTCGGGCGGGTCGTCGCGGTGCTGGTGCTCGGCGTGGTCGGGCTGCTGGCCTGGCTGTTCATCTGGCCACCCACCGGTCAGCCTCACGAGCAGGGGCCCGTCGTCGTGCTCGGCGGCGGTGCGGGCGAGCGGCTGCGCACCGCGATCGACATCGTGGGCGAGCCGCAGGTGGGCCGGGAGCTGGTCCTGTCCGAGGGGGCCTACAGCGAATGGGAGGTGCTGGGCCGCAGCTGCCGCGAGGAGGCCGTGCGCTGCTTCGACCCTCGCCCCGCCAACACCTACGGCGAGGCGGTGACCGTTGACCGGATCGCCGCCGAGCAGGGCTGGGACCGGCTGACCGTGGTGACCAGCGACTACCACGCCACGCGCAGCCGCCTGTACTTCCGCAGCTGCGTCGATGCGGACGTCACGCTGGTGGCCGCCGACAGTGGCCACACCGTGGGTGCGCGGGTCTCGGGTGCGCCCTACGAGATCCTGGGCACGCTGGCCGCGCTCGGCAACCTCCCCTACTGCTAGGACGCCGTCCGGTCGCCCGACGGGTTGGTGGGCCCACAACGGGCTGAGGTAGGGTCGCATGCCTCCCCGGCAACGGGGCCGGGAGTTGATGCTGCGCCGTCCTGGCGCCAAGGAGCGGAACGTGAGCTTCGAGCTGCCGAAAGCCAAGTCCGTGGCGGTCAATCCCACCCAGGACGAGCTGCGAGCCTGGGCCCTGGAGCTGATGCCCTCGGATCGGATCACCGAGACCGATTTCGGCAACATCAACTACCAGGCCCGGATCGTCTCCCGGCTGGCGAAGTCGACCTTCTTCGTCTCCGACGAGCCCAACGCCAAGCCCACGATCCCGCGGGCGGAGGCCGAGGAGTGGGCCCGCAAGCAGGACGAGTACATCGCCGAGCAGGACATGGTCCTGGTCGAGGGCTACATCGGTCCCGACCCCGGCCACCGCACCGGGGCGCGCCTGTTCATGGAGAAGGCGAACTCCAACATCCCGGCGATGCAGCAGCAGCTCTACTTCGACAAGGACGACGCGTACGTCCCCGAGTTCACGGTCGTCTACACCCCGAACCTGCCCGCGCCGGGCATGCCGGACGACTGCCTGATCACCGTGGACCTCGACACCTGGACCACCCGCGTCTTCGGCTCCGACTACTTCGGCGAGTCGAAGATGGGCGGCCTTCGGATGTGGAACAAGCTCGTCTACGACCGGGGCGGGCTGGCGATGCACTCCGGCGCCAAGACCTTCCCCGCGGAGGTGACCCCGGACGGCGAGGAGCACCTCGCGCTGATCATCGGGCTGTCGGGCACCGGCAAGACCACCACGACCTTCCGCAACGTCAAGGGCTCGCTGCCGGTCCAGGACGACTTCGTGGCGCTGATGCCCGGCGGCGAGGTCCACACCACCGAGGACGGCTGCTTCGCCAAGACCTTCGGCCTCGACCCCGACGACGAGCCCACGATCTTCGGCGGCGCCACCGCCTCGGACGCCTGGCTCGAGAACGTCTCCGTCGACAACGAGACCGGCAAGGTCGACTTCTTCGACACCAACTACACGGCCAACGGGCGCTGCACCTTCCCGCTGAAGGACATCCGCAGCCGCAACCCCGCCGACCTGCCCAAGGCCAAGTACCTGTTCATCCTGAACCGCAACGAGAACATCATCCCGGCCGTGGCCAAGCTCAAGCCCGAGCAGGCCGCCTACTACTTCATGCTGGGTGAGACCAAGGGCACCTCGGCCGGGGGCGCCGCCGAGGCGGGCAAGAACCTGCGGGTGCCCGGCACCAACCCGTTCTGGTTCGAGAACGACGCCTCGCAGGCCAACCGGCTCCTCGAGCTGCTCGAGACCTGCGACCTCGAGGTCTACCTGCTCAACACCGGCCGGGTCGGCGGCCCGGACGAGGACGAGCGCTCCAAGAAGGTCAAGATCCCGCACTCCGCGGCGGTCCAGGAGGGCATCGTCGACGGCACGATCGAGTGGGAGGTCGACCCGGACTTCGGCTACTTCGTCGCCAGCTCCATCCCGGGCTTCGACGACGAGGAGCTGCTGCAGCCCCGCAGGCTCTACGAGCGCCAGGGCCGCGAGAGCGAGTACAAGGAGATCGTCGACAAGCTCAAGCAGGCCCGTCAGGAGTACCTCGACGGCTACGAGGGCCTCGACGAGCGGGTCAAGCACTCCGGCTGAGCCGCCGCCACCACCACGGCCAGCTCACCTCGCCCGGGCCCCGCGCCCGGGCGACGTGGTCCGGGCACCGGGGTGGATCGGGCTGCTGGGTGGCGCGGACCGTCGTCGGCTGGCCGGGCCGTGCGGCGCGGCCGGTCCTCAGCCGCAGGGGCCGTCCGCGACACCGCCGCCGTGGCTGTCGTAGTGGGCGGTGCCGCTCTCGTTGGTGGCCTCGAGGCAGTAGCCCGTCCGGTCGGCCCGGGCGACGGTGATCGGTGACTCGAAGCCGCCGCGGGCGGCCTCGAGCTCGCTGGCGTCGGCGATGTAGGCCCCGGAGGTCGTGAAGACCTCCTCCTGGACGATCGCGGCGTTGCGCAGGTCGCTGTGCAGTTGCGCTTCCAGCGCCGCCTGCTGCTGGCCCATGAAGACCGGCACCGAGATGGCCCCCAGCACCGCCAGCACGAGCAGCGCCGGGAGCAGGCCCAGCACCCCGAGGACGAGCCCGATGAGGGCCAGCGTCCGGGAGGTCCCCTCGGCGCCGCGCCGCAGCACCACGATCCCGCACACGATCGCCACGAGCGAGCCCAGGCCCATCACCCACAGCAGCGCTGTCACCAGCGCCACGATCGCCAACGGGTCCGTCGCCGGCCCGGTCGTCGGCGCCGCGCTCCAGGTCGCGCCCGACCCGGCCGGTGGCCAGGTCCCGCCCGGCGAGGGGGCGTGGGGAGCCGTGGGCTGCCGAGCGGCGGCCTCGTCCATGGCGGGCGGTGACGTCGCCCACGCGGCTGCGGGCGTCGCGGCTGGTACGGGGCGCGTGGCCGCCGACCAGGCCGTGCCGTCCCACCAGCGCTGCTGCGCTGCGTCGTTCGGGTCCCCGTACCAGCCAGCCGGCACCTGCTCCATCCCGTTCCCTCCCCGTTGGTTGCTCAGGCATCGGCTGATCTGGCGCTCGCCTTGAGCGCCTCCGGTCGGCGGACGCGGCGGCCGGTGCTCGAGGCTCGCGGCGTCCGGCGCGGGCCTGTGAGGTGGGCGTGACCCTCGTCGTGTGCGATCGACGCACGTGACTGGATCGATGCAGTCGTCGCGGAAGAGGACCGGGGGCCGCATGGGTTCCCCCGCCTTCGACCCACGAGCGACCTCGGTCGCGGCCACGACGCACACGACGCGCGCCCCCGGTGCCTGCGCCCCGGGGGCGCGCTGTGTGCGAACGCGTCGCGTCCCGCACCTAAGAGGAGGTGTCCATGCAGTGCCATCCCACCGCCGCGGCTCGCCAGGCCCCAGCCCGGCTGCGCGCCGCCCCCGATCGTGTCCGCCACCACCCCTCGCGCACGACGCGCTCGGTGCGCGGCTCGCAGCTGCTGCTCGGCCTCCTCGGGGTCGGGGTCGGTGTCGGTCTGCTGATCCGGGCGGAGCTCGGCGTGGCGTCCTGGGACGTGCTGCACGTCGGCCTGGCCGAGCGGACCGGCGCCACCGTCG
>SKLC01000227.1 GCA_007123425.1 Nitriliruptoraceae bacterium | reverse complement strand
CGACGCCGACCGTCGGCCACGAGGTGCACCGCCACCTCGTCCCGATGGGCCGCGGTGAGCATGCGCGAGACGACATGCGCCACGTCAGCGGGCGTCCAGCCCCGTTGCCAGGCCTGGTCGAGCGCCACCTCGAGGAGCTCGTCCGGTGAGGGTGGCATCTCCTCGCCTCCGATCTGCGCGGCGACCTCGCCCCGGTGACGGGGCCGTCGTGTCCGTGCGGGATGGTCGTCGGGCCGTGAGGGCTCGTCGCTCGCGGCGCTCGGTCGCGCGTCGTCGCTTGTCGCACCGACATCTCCCATGCTGGCACAGGTCGGCGACACCTTCGGCGGGCCTGTCACGGTGGCTGTGGACACACACGCCTCACCGTTGTCCGGCGAGGCGGAACTCGCAGCGGGGTCCGGGAGCATCCGCGAGCCGGGCATCCGCGGTGAGCAGGGGCGCGGCCAGCGCCTCGGCGAGGGCGACGTACAGCGCGTCGGAGCCGCGCACCGTGGCCCGCAGCTGCCAGGCGCGGCCCAGCAGCGAGCGGTGCCCGAACCGCTCACCGGGCCAGTCGCGGAGGTCCATGACGGCCTGGTCGGCCGCCGTGTCGTCGATGCGGCCGAGCTCGTGGTGCTTGCGGATGATCCCGAGCACCTCGGCGTCGATCAGGTGGGGCGCCGCCTGCTCCTCGTCCTCGCGGAGGATCGCGCGAACCTCATCGGCTCGGGGCGTGGCGGCCACCACCTCGAAGAGGCAGCTGGCGTCAACGACGAGCATCGGGCCACGTGCCGCGCAGCTCGTCCAGCGCGTCGAGCACCTCGTCGCTGGAGAGGTCGGAGGACCGGCGCTCGGTGCGCTCGAGCCACTCGCTCATGGTGGGGCGGGCTGCAAGGCGGGTCGCATGGCGGCGGAGGAGCTCGGGCACGGTGATCCCCGCGTCCGACGCATGCCGGACGAGGGCGGCGTAGACCTCATCATCGAGATCCCGGATCTGGAGGGTCTTCGGCATGCGGTGTTCCGCGCTCACGGGGTCTCCACGAAACGTATCATGCGAAAATGCATGACAAGATGCGTCAACGCATGACCAGTTCACCGACCTCCGACCGACCCGCTCCGCACGACAGAGCGCCGCTGGTGCGCAGCGGTGCCCAGCTGCGGTGCTCCTCTCCGAGATCGAGGCGATGGGCAGTGCCCGTCTCCTCGTCACGGTCAGTGTCGGCGGTGTCGTCCATGGCGGTGGGGACGCTGGTGACGTGGACGCTGACGGACTGCTCGGCATGGCCACGCGACCCGGGGACTGGCGCGTGGCGCAGCAGCCGAGGGATGGCGTCGTCGGAGCACCGACGGCCCTGCTCCGACTGACGTCTGCGCCCCGAGGGGCCACGGCCCGGCGGATAGGGTTCGGCGGCCGCCAGGTCGGACCCGACGACGGTCTGGCGCGGACATCACTCGACGCGGACATCACTCGAGAGAGGTGGGCCGATCCAGACGGACAGCGCCGTTCCGGTGGGTCCCATCAGGACCGTCGCGGCCGCGACCGCGACCACCGTCGTGGCCGTCATGCCCGTCTTCCTCATCGGCGCCTCCGGCCCGTTCGTGCGCGAGGACCTCGGGTTCGACCAGGCCGGGCTGGGTGTGGCGGTGGCGCTGTTCATGGGCAGCTCCGCCGTGTTCGCCGTGGTCGGCGGCCGCGTCTCGGAGCGCATCGGTGGCGGCAACGCACTGACCCTCGTGGCCGCCGGCGCCGGCACGGTCATGCTCGGCACCGCGTTGCTCGCGCAGCGTCTGACCCACCTGCTGGTCCTGCTCGCGCTGGGGGGCTTCTTGAACAGCATGGCCCAGCCCGCCGGGAATCTCGCCCTGGCCCGTGGCGTCGCCACCCGACCGGCCCTGATGTTCGGCATCCGGCAGGCAGCGATCCCGGTGGCCACCTTGCTGGCCGGTGCCTCGGTGCCCCTGGTCAGCCTCACCATCGGGTGGCGATGGGCCTTCGCCCTGGGTGCTGCGCTCGCCCTCTGCACCGCGGTCTTCGTGCCCCGCAGGCTCGCGCCCCCCGGTCCGATCGCGGCAACGCGGGCACGACAGGGCGACGCCGCCACCGCACCGTTGGTGGCCCTGGCCGTGGGCTTCAGCATCGGCATCGCCGCAGCCGTGTCCCTGGGCTCGTTCCTCGTGGAGTCCGCGGTCGCCGCTGGTGTCGAGCCCGGTGCGGCGGGCTGGCTGCTGGTCGGGAGCAGCTTCGCCGGCGTCTGCTCCCGGATAGCTGTCGGGTGGCTCGCGGACCGCCACCAGGGAACCGCGCTGTACCAGGCGTCCGCATTGCTGCTGCTGGGAGCCGGCGGCTACGGGATGCTCGCATCGGGCGAGCCCGCGCTCTTCGCCGTCGGGGCGGTGTTGGGGTACGCGGCGGGATGGGGATGGGGCGGCCTGGTGTTCTTCGCGGTCGTGCGGTTCAACCCGACCGCGCCAGCGGCGGCGACGGGCATCGTCTCCGCCGGGGCCGCCGGTGGGGCAGCGCTCGGGCCGCTGGCCTTCGGCTACCTGGTCACGGCCGCGTCCTTCGAGGTCGCCTGGACCCTGGCCGCGGTCGCGGCCCTCGCCTCGGCCGGGCTCGTCCTGTTCGCGAGATCCTGGCTGGTGCGCGATCGCGCTCGCCGTGTGCAGTCCCACCGAGACGACGGCGACTAGCGCGCGCGGCCGATGGCCGGCCGTCTCCGCCCCTCGCTCGAGCCTCCGCCCGTCCCGCTGTTCAGCGCAAGGTCATCAGGATCCTCGCGACGAGCGGGTAGGGCAGGCTGCGTGGCTGGGTCTGGTTGACCGTCCCGGCGATGTAGAGGTCGGGCTCGGGGGCGTAGTAGAGCACGGATCCGAACGAGCCTGAGTGGCCGATCATGGTCGGGAGGCGGACGAACAACGTCTGCGATCGGGGCAGCCTGAAGCGCATGAGCCCGATCCCGTAGCGCAGCGGGCCGAAGCTGCTGCTGAGCCGGTTCCACTGCGCAGACATCTCGTCGAGGTACGCGCTGGGGAAGAGCTCGCCGCTGGTGAAGGCTCGGAGGAACCGCAGCTGGTCCGTGGTGGTCGAAACGATGCCCCCGTCGGGAAGAGACGAGGCAAGGGTGAGCGGAATCTGCAGCCGTCGACGCCCGTGGAACACCGGTGCGACCGCCTCGTAGCGGTCGTGGTTGTCGAGGGTGAGGTGCCAGGTGTGCTGCAACCCGAGCCGGTCGATGATGCGGCGCCGGACGACGGTGTCGAAGCGCTCGCCGTCGCAGATCTCGGCGACGCGTCCGAGCAGCTGGTAGTTCGTGTCGCTGTAGTGCGCTCGGCCCGGCTGCCCGGGAACGAACGGGCTCGGCAGTCGGCATGTGAGCTGCAGCAGTTCCTCGAAGCTCCAGAACCGGTCCTCATCCACGATCCGGTCGGCGAGAGACGCACCGTCGGCATCGGCATCCTCGTAGTGGTCGGCGATGCCTGACGTGTGGGAGAGAAGCTGTCGTACGGTGATCTTGGTCGCGTAGTCGAGGCGGTCGTGCACCACCAGTCCGTGCAGGGTCTGCTCGCCGAGGATCTCCGCGACCGGGGTGTCGAGTGCGAACGCGCCCTCGCTGCGCAGCTGCATCGTGACGGCCACGGTGAACAGCTTTGTGATGCTGGCGATGAAGTAGGGCTGATCCGCCGGACCGAAGCTCCACACCAAGCCGCTGCGAGGCTGCTCGACCGCGAAGCTCAGCTCCGAGACGGTGGCCTTGGCAGCGTGCCGTGACGCGACGCGATCAAGACGCACGGCGACATCGGCACTCAAGGCTCGTACTCCTTCAGGCGAGCCAGGACCGCGTCGATCCACTGCTGTTCCGCCCGGGCATGCAGGATGCCGTTGTCGAGGGTCGCGAACCTCAGCATCTCGGCAAGGTCGTGCCGTCTGTCGGGAACCTCGATGCGTTCCAGCGACCCAAGACGCTCATCGATCTCACGCCGGCGCGCCTCGAACAGGGCCACTATCCGTGCAACGGGCAACCGATCAGCGAAGAACACCCGGGCGAGGAACGGTTCGCGCTTGACCTCGGACTCTAAGGGTGAGTCCAGCCACGCATCGAGGGCAGCGGAGCCCGCACGGGTGAGCCGGTGCAGGTGGAGGTTCGGGCGGTCGTCCTGGATGACCGTGGTGCGTGAGACCAACTCTCCGTCGACGAGCCCATTCAGCGTGCGATAGATCTGTGATTGGTCAGCCGCCCAGAAGTGGCCGACGCTCGCGTCGATGACCTTCTTGAGCTCGTACCCGCTCATCGGGCGGACACTCAGCAGTCCCAGCACCGCGAATCGTAACGACATGTATATATGCTAACACACATATGTGTGATGTCCGATATTTCCTTCGCGTGGGATCAGCGTCGAACGCGGGTCGTCACCTGCTTCGCCCCCACCGGCCAGGCTGGGACGCCCAGAGCGCCCTGCGTGCCGGGCGAGGTGCAACGGTGGGACCGCCGTTCCGTGACATCGGCTCATGCGCGGAGCGAGGTCGAGAGGTGGCCGCACACAATCACGGCGATGGCGCCGCGACCGCGTTGCGGGGATCGCTCTCGCTCCTTTAGCCGGTGGCAGACTCCTCACACTCCTTGGAGTCTGAAGATCCACCTGAAGGGGAGGCCACGACGTGGACAGGATCGCACGGTTCAGCCTG
>SKLC01000146.1 GCA_007123425.1 Nitriliruptoraceae bacterium | reverse complement strand
GGCGCTGGACGGTCTGGACGACCTCGCCGGCCCGGTCGGTGCGCCCCTGGGCGCCGCCGACGTCGGGCCCGCGACCGGGGTGACCACCCGGGACGGTCGGATCGTGGCCACCGGTGAGCGCCTGACCGCGCTGGCCGCGCCGGGGCAGGCCGGGCCCGCTGCCGAGGTCGAGGACCCCGCCTCGGTCGTCGGCGACGGCGAGACGCTGTTCTCCCTGGCGGTGGTACACGACGGGACGGGCCAGCTGTCCGCGGTCGTGCCGCTCGGTGCGGAGCTCGAGGGCGGGGACTGCTACGACACCGCACAGGTGGGCGTGCAGCTCGCGTTCCACCTCGATGCGCGCGATGGCCAGCTGCTGCTGTTCCGCTCCGACGACGACGGCGAGCTGCCCGAGGTGGAGATCCGCGACGCCGACGGCTCGGTGTGGTCCGAGCGCGTGGACGTGGGCGCGGGGCCGCCGGGCGCCCTGGCGGCCCGCCTCGACGGCCGCATCGGCGACGAGCTGGTGGTCACCGGCCGCCGCGCGCAGCCCGATGACCGGGCGCCGGCGCTGCAGGCCCGGTCCCGCGCGACCGGAGAGGTGCGCTGGTCGGTGCCGCCCGCGGAGGTGGCCCAGCGCATGCCTCCGGGCGACGAGGCCCTCGAGGTGGAGGTGGTCGCGGTCACCGGCGACGCCGTCCTCGCGGCGGTCGCCCGCGAGGGGAGCCAGCGACTGCTGATGGCCTTCGACGCCGACGACGGCGACTGGCGCTGGGTCAGCGACGCCCGAACGGACCTCGCTCCGCAGTGGATCGGGGAGGTCGAGGGTCGCCAGCTGCTCCTCACGCCGCAGGGCCCCGAGGACGATCGGGTCCTGCGCCTCCAGGCGCTGACCTCCGACGCGGGGGATCCGACCGTCGTCCATCAGGTGCGCGGGGCGCAGGGCGCCGGCGTGCTGGTCGACCAGACGGTGCTGGTGGGGGCCGAGCACGGCCTCGGCCTGGTGGACGGGGCGACCGGGGAGGGCCACGACGTCGAGCTGCCGGTCGCGGTCGCCGACGTGACCGCCGTCGACGACGCCGTGGCCGTGCTGCTGCGCCACGACGACGACGCGGCCGTGGTCTGGCTCTCCCGCTGAGGCCAGCGGCGACCTCTCAGCGGGGACATGGGGCCGAGGTCAGCGGGCCGGTACGGTGGGGGCGCGCTGGACACGAGGCCGGACCGCGGTCGGGGGGCCAGCGTCGGGAGGAGGACGCCATGTCGGATCAGCTCTCCGAGGTGCTGCGCGAGGGCCCGCCGCCGCTCGACGGCCTGCTGCAGCGCGTCCTCGACTTCGTGCAGGCGCTGCGCCGCGCCGGTGTCGACGCCACGCAGGCGGAGGCCATCGACGCCTTCCGGGTGCTGCCCCACGTGGAGCTGCTGGAGCGCGAGCAGCTGCGTGAGGCGCTGGCCGCCGTGATCGTCACCAGCCAGATCCACCGGCGGGCCTTCGACGACCTCTTCGACGTCTACTTCCCGGCACGGCACGCCGACGCCGACGACACGCCGATGGTCACCGACGAGGACGTCGACGAGTTCGACCCCGACGAGTACATGCAGGAGCTGCTCGAGAGCCTGATGGAGAGCGGGGACGAGACCATCCGGCAGATGGCCCGGATCGCCGTCGATCGCTTCGGCCGGGTCGAGGGCCGGGACGGTGGGGTGTCCTACTTCCAGTACAAGGTCTTCCGCGCCGTCGACATGAGGCAGCTCATGCGCGACATGATGGCGGAGGTGGCCGACGAGGAGGAGCTCAGCGACCTGCAGGAGCGGCTGTACCGCGACGAGTTCGAGGCCCGGCTGCGCACCTTCACCCAGGAGATCGAGGCCGAGGTCCGGCGCCGGGCGGCGGCCGCCCGCGGCGCCGACCAGGTGGCCGACCGCATGACGCGGCCGCCGGTGGAGGAGCTGGACTTCTTCCACCTGAGCGCGGAGGACCAGGCACAGCTGCGCGCACAGATCCGACCGCTGGCGCGCAAGCTCGCCACCCGGGTGGCGGTCAAGCGCAAGCACGGCAAGGACGGCCGGCTCGACGTGCGCAAGACCGTGCGCCAGAGCCTGTCCACCGGCGGCGTGCCGTTCGACCCGGCCTTCAAGCCCCGCAAGCCGCATCGTCCCGAGCTGTTCGTGATCTGCGACGTCTCGGGATCGGTGGCCTCCTTCGCGCGGTTCACCCTGATGCTGGTGCACTCGCTGCAGGAGCAGTTCAGCAAGGTGCGCTCGTTCGCGTTCATCGACACCCTCGACGAGGTCACCAGCCTGTTCGAGCAGGGCGAGGTCACCGACGCCATCAAGCGGATGATGTCGGAAGCGGAGCTGGTGTGGCTCGACGGCCACTCCGACTACGGCCACTCGCTGGAGCGGTTCCACGCCGAGCACGCCCGCGACATCACGCCGCGGGCCACGGTGCTGATCCTGGGCGACGCCCGGAACAACTACCGCCAGGCCAACACCTGGGTGCTGCAGGACCTCGAGCGGCGGGCCCGGCGCGTGTTCTGGCTGAACCCCGAGCCCATCCAGTTCTGGGGGACCGGCGACTCGATCGCGCCGTCGTACGGGCGCTTCGTCCAGGACATGGTGGAGGTCCGCAACCTCAAGCAGCTCACGAAGTTCGTCGAGCGCATCGCGTAGCGACAGCGGAGCGAGAGCACGCGGCGGGGGCCGCCGGTGGTGGGTCGCCGCTGTCGGCTCCACTCGCTCTCACGGCACCGCCGCCTGGTTCGGCGGCGCCGTGTCGGGCTCCAGTCGCCGGCATCGGCGCCCCACCACCGGCTCTCGGCGTGGCTTCGGCGGTCGGGGAGTGGGCGCGCGTGGGCAGCCCGCCCGGCCGGCGGGTGGGCTGCAGGGAAGGGGTGCGGTCGCGCTGCGGGGTGCGGGTGGCGCGGGTGCGGGCGACGTGCTCGCGGCGCGAACGCGCGACGTAGCGAGCGAGGTCATCGCCACGTGCGGGCCGAGCGGGTCAGGGGTCGGGCGGGTCCGGGGGATGGGCGCGTGGTGGTGGGCGCCATCGGGCGGGCAGCGTCCGGGTCGATACGCCGGACCGGGGGTGGGTCCAGATCCGGACGCCGTCAGGTGCCTGGTGGACCTGCCAGCCGGCCTGCTCCTTGCGGTGGTTGGTGGTCGCGCACACGGGCGCGAGGTTGTCGACGTCGGTTCGGCCGTCTCGCGTCCACGGCTGCGCGTGATCGACGTCGCAGCGGCGGGCCGGAGTGAGGCATCCGGGCTCGCTGCAGGTGTCGTGCAGGGCGGTCACGGCCTCCGCAAGCCAGCCGGGCGGCTGGCGTGACGCACGCCCGACGCCGACGACCCGTCCGTGCTCGACCAGGATGACGCGCAGGCGTGCCCCGTAGCGGTCGGCGATCCGGCGGGCGGTGCGGGCATCGACGTGGAGCACGCCCCCCGTGATGCGGGTGAGCAGGTCGCAGGGCAGGCCGTCCTCGCCGAGCAGCGTCGACAGCTCCGCGCGCAGCTGCAATCCGGGCACGCCGCCCAGACCGGTCACCCCGGCATCGTCGCTCGTCCGGCCGTCGGTGGCGGCATGCTCTTCCGGCGCGTCGTCGCCTCGTGGATCCGCGGGGGAGCTGGCGCACAGCCGCAGCAGGCGGGCCGCGCGGTGGCGGGCGGCCTCGTGGCCCGCGCTCCGGGCACGTCCCGGGTCGGGGTCCGCACCGGGGCCGTCCTTGACCGGGCCAGCCGGCGCGGGGAGCCCGTCATTGAGGGTGGCGTCGAGGATCGCGAAGCCCTGTGGGCCGAAGTCGCCGTGGAGCTGGCCGCCGGAGCCGTCGAGCCTCGGCTGCATCGCCAGCCAGTCCTCGGCGGGGGCGAGGCCGCGACGCTCGGGCTCGTCCTCGTGGTCGCGCAGGGACGAGAGCGCCCAGGTGACGGCCCGGACGAGGTCGTCGGGCTCCACCGGTACGCCGTCGCCCGGGTGGGTGCCCACGTCGCCCTGCGTGCCCGCCAGCACCTGGGCGATCTCCGCGTCCACCAGATCGTCGAGGTGCCCGGGCACCCGCTCCACGGCGAGCGCCAGGGCGCGGACCTGCGCCCACGAGACGCGGCCCTCGCCGAATGCGGCGTGGAGAGTCGGCAGCCGCCGGCAGGCCCGGGCGGCCGTGGCCAGCATGCGGCGGTCGGCCCCCGTGCGACGCGCCACCACCGCGAGCCACCGCTCGAGCGGCACCCCGGTGGCGGTCTCCGCCAGCGACGACTCCTGGAGGCACATCAGCTCGTCGAGCGCGCAGGCCAGCAGCCGGTCGACCTCCCGGAGCCGCTCGAGCATCCGGGCCAGCTCCGGCACCTCGTCGAGGACCGGGAGCCCGAAGGGCGCATCCGAGGAATCCGGCGTGTCCTCGGCACGCGCATCGCGGCTCCGGCCGGCGCCGGGCCGGCCGTGCTCGTCGGGGATCTCGGGTGGCATCTGGGTCATGAACGTGAGTTTGGCAGCGGGGTGTGACATGCGCGCCAGCGGCTGCTCGCGGCCTGTGGAGGAAGCCTCGGCGGCGGTGGGGTGAGCCCGGGAGACGGGCGGGCGGGGCGTCGGTCCCGGATGCCGGGTGCGGACGCGGCGCCGGGGCGCGTCGATGCTGGTGCCAGTGCGAGTCCGACCTGGTGGCCGGGCTCAGCGCGCGCAGCCGCGGCAGCGTCGGGTGGCCGGCCGCGCC
>SKLC01000266.1 GCA_007123425.1 Nitriliruptoraceae bacterium | reverse complement strand
TGCACGTGCCGGTGACGAGCCAGATGCCGGGCGAGGGGGACCATGTAGCGGCTGCTGACGACCAGCCCGTGGACCAGCACGGCTGGCGGCGCGTCCGGCGCGTCGACGTGCTCCCAGGACCTGCTGGCGATCTGCGTGCCGCCGGGCAGCAGCGTGTGGCGCACGCGCTCGGGCAGCGGGGCGCGAGCCACGTCGACCGCCTGGTCCCTCATCGCCGATCACGGCCCGAGAGGATGGTGGCTGCGGCGGCCAGGACGGCGCCGGCTGCGACGACCGCCACCGTGCGGCCGGGCCGGCCGGCGCGGGCGGGCTTCCAGCCGCCGCTGACCTCCGCGCGCTCGTCGGCGGGCTCGAACAGGATCCCCGCCGTGGGGGCATGGACCTCGCTGTCGTCGAGGTGGGAGGCGACCATCAGCGGGGTGGCGGCCCGGTCGGTGATGCGCGGCGCGACCCGGTTGCCGCTCAGGCCCAGGCGGGTGTTGAGCCCGATCGCGATCTCGTCCTTCGGCTTGACGATCACGCGAAGGATCGCGGCCGCGACCCGGGCGGCGTCGACGGTGGGCGCCGGTGCCGTGATGCGGTAGCCCGTGTGGTTGGCGGCGTGCTGGAACAGCGGGGTGTCGATGGGCCCCGGCATCACGTTGCACACGTGGATGTCCGGCACGTCCAGCAGCTCCTGCCGCAACGAGTCGGTGAGCCCGCGCACGCCGAACTTGCTGGCCACGTAGGCGCTCTGCAGCGGCGAGGGGACCTTGGCCAGCACGGAGGTGACGTTGACCAGCACGCCGCGCCCCTGCTCGCGGAAATACGGCAGCGCGGCACGGGCGCCGTGGGCCTGGCCGAGCAGGTTCACCTCCAGCACGCGGCGCCACTCGTCGAAGGGGACCTCCTCGAAGGGCCCGTACTGGTTCACGCCGGCGTTGTTGACCCAGGCATCCAGCCGCCCGAACCGTCCCACGGTGTCGCGGGCCACCCCCTCCATGGCGGCGAGGTCGGTGACGTCGCCCGGCATTGGGTGGACCTCGCCGCGCTCGCCGGCGCACTGCTCGGCGAGCTCGTCGAGTGCGGCCTGCCGGCGGGCGACCGCCACGACGGTCGCGCCGGCCGCCGCCAGTGCCTCGACGGTGGCGCGGCCGATGCCGCTCGACGCCCCGGTCACCACGATCGTCGCGTCCCGCAGCCTGGTGCCGGTGCGCATGCTCGGTCCTTCTCCTCGGCGTCGCGTCGCCCTTCGATGGGACCGACTCTGCCGGACGCGGCACGCGCCAGGGGTGGTCGAGCGGCCACGATCAGCCGGGGCCGGGGGGCACGCCGCGTGCCTGCGCCTACCCGTGGACCGTCCCGCTCCTACTCGTAGACCTTCTCGTCGGCGGCCCCGGCGTGGACCGCATCCGCCTCCAGGTCGCGTCGTGCGGCCCGGCGCTGGGCCAGCCTGGTCGCGTACTCCTCGTACCACTCGTGGGCGATGATCATGCTCATCACCTCGTTGGTGCCGGTCCAGATGGAGGCCAGCCGCAGGTCCCGGTAGTGGCGCTCGATGGGGTAGACGTCGGTGTAGCCGATGCCGCCCATCACCTGCATCGCGTTGTGCACGACCTGCTGGCACGACTCGGTGACGAACTTCTTCGTCTCGCTGATGTGCTTTCTGGCCAGCGCGTCGTCGACCCCCTGGTCGACGGCCCGTGCCGTGGTGTAGACCATCGACCGGGACGCATCGAGCAGGGTGGCTGCCTCGGCGACCTGGAAGCTCACGCCCTGGAAGCGGTTGATGGTGCGTCCGAAGGCCTTGCGGCGGGTGGTGTAGCCGCCGGCGACCTCCAGGGCGGCGGCGGCCGGCCCGATGGTCATCGCGGCGGTCCCCAGCCGCTCGGGGATCATCATGGTGGCGAAGACCTCGACGCCGCCGTGCAGCCGCCCGACGATGTTGGCCTTGGGGACCGCCACGTCGTCGAAGCGAAGCCGGCCCGTGCCACCGCCGCGCGAGCCCATCAGGCCGTAGTGGTGCTCGACGGTCACGCCGGGGCCGCGGTCGACGATGAAGGCCGTGATCGCCTCGTGGTCGGCGGCGTCCGGATCGGTGCGGGCATAGACGAGGAAGAAGTCCGCGCCCTCGGCGCCGACGATGAAGCGCTTCTGCCCGTTGAGCACCACGTGGTCGCCGCGGTCCTCGCCGGTCATCGTGGCGCCGAAGAAGTCGGAGCCGCCCCGCGGCTCGGTGAGCGCCTCGGCGGCGAACAGCTCACCTCGCAGCAGCGGCTGGACGTAGCGCTCGGCCTGCTCGCGCGTGCCGTGCCGCAGGATCGCATCGCAGACCAGCTCCGCGCCGACCCCGAAGGTGCACGCGAAGATGTAGCCCAGCGTGCCCACCTCCTCCATGACCATGCAGGTCGAGACCCAGTCCAGGCCGCGACCTCCGTCGCTCTCGGGGTAGCGGACGCCGAGCAGGTTGCGGCGTCCCGCCTCGCGGAGGAACTCGGTGGGGAAGCGGATCTCGTCGCGGTCCATGGCGACCACCATGTCGCGGGGGACCCAGGCGACGAGGTCGGCGACCTCGTCGCGCAGGGCCCGCTGCTCGCCGGTCAGCAGGAAGTCGAACATGCGCATGCCACCGCGGGTCGGGGTCGTTCGAGCCTGTCGACTCGTTCCCGAGTTGTCGAGGGGGCGAGGCGCACACGGGACCTTCGCCCCGGCGAGCAGGGGCGAAGGACCCGGCGGGCCTCGGGCCCGTCGGCGGAGCGAAGACGGGCCGCTCGGCACTCACGACCATACGGGCGCGCTGGTGAGATCTGGGGTGCGGGATCGGCGAGGACAGGGCCGAGGACCGGCGAGGGCGCCAGCACCGCGGTCCTGACCTCGCCGCCGAGCCCGACAGGCGTGCGGACGTCGACACGAAGGAGCGTCGTAGAGCCAAGCTGATGCCCTCTCCCCTCTGAGGCGGCAACGCCTCTCTCGAGCGCCCGTCACCCCTCTCCGGCGGGCGCTCGATGCTGGTCACCGGTCGGGGCGTCGGCCCTGGCCTGCTCTCCGGCCGGGTGGCCGCGGCGCACCCGGCCCCGGCCTCGCCAGCGGCCGTGCTCCGCCGGGGACGGCTCGTGCCCCTCCGCGGGTCGCTCGGCGCGGTCGCCGAGCGGCCCCTCGGTGGGGGCCACCCGGTTGGTGCCCGCTGCGACGCGGAACGCCTGGCCGTGCACCACCCGGGCCTCGGGGTCGTGCTGGGGACGGCTCGGGATGTCGTCCGAGCGCAGGTACCACCAGTCCATGTGGACCCGCTCGGCATCGACGTCGACGATCGAGTAGCCGTGCGAGTCGAACTCCAGCAGCTTCACGTGCCGGTTGTTGAGCTTGAACGCCTCCTCGACACCGATCGAGGTCGTCCGTGGCGGCGAGCCGACGATCTCGTCGAGGTTGTCGGAGGTGATCGAGGTCCCCACGAGCTCGGTGGCCACCGACCGGCTGCCCACCGGATAGGCGCCCGGGTCTCGGGGCAGGTCGCAGGCCCAGGACGAGTGGATGTCGCCGGTGAAGAACACGGTGTTGTCGATCCGGTTGTCGTCGAGGTGGGCGAGGATCTCGTCGCGCGCGGCCCGATAGCCGTCCCACTGGTCCTTGTTGTAGCCCAGGCCCTGGCGGGGCAGCACGCCGGTGACGTCGATGATCTGGCCGACCAGGGTCTCGGGCAGCGGCGGGAAGTAGACCGGCGCGATCATCTGCGGGTTGCCGACGAGCTGCCACGTCGCCGTCGATTCCGCCAGCCCCCGCTTGAACCACGCCTTCTGCTCGTCTCCCAGCATGGTGCGGTCCGGGTCGTCCACCGCCGGGTCCGGGCGGGGGTCGGCCGCGCCCGGATCGAGCGCGTCGGTGCCGACCTGCTCGCTGCGGTAGCTGCGGGAGTCGATCATGTGCAGCGTCGCGAGGTCGCCGAGCTCGAAGCGGCGGTAGAGGCGGCGGGGGTCCTCGGCGTGCTCGCGGATCGGCAGCCACTCGAGGTAGGCCTGGGTCGCCGCGGCGAAGCGCTCCTCGAAGGGGCCCTGGGTCTCCTCGTCGTGGTTGAAGGCGCCGCCGGACCAGTTGTCGTCGGCGACCTCGTGGTCGTCCCACATGAGGATGAAGGGATGGGCGGCGTGGATCGCGCGCAGGTCGGGATCCTCGCGATAGCAGCCGTAGCGCTGGCGGTACTCGTCGAGGGTCACCACGTCGGCGTCGGGACGGTGCTCGCGGCCGATCTCGGGACCGGGCCCGTAGTAGCCCACCCGGTACTCGTAGATGTAGTCGCCGACGTGGAGGACGAAGTCGAGGTCGTCGCGCGCCGCGATGCCGCGGTAGCCGGCGAAGTAGCCGCCCTCGAAGTTGCTGCAGGACACCAGGGCGAAGCGCACATCGGGCGGCGTGTCGTCGCGCGCCGGCGCGGTGCGGGTGCGGCCCACCACCGATCGCTGGCCGCGCCACTCGAAGGCGTAGTGGTAGGTCGCGGAGGGCTCGAGTCCCGTGACGTCGACCTTGACCGTGTGGTCGCGCTCGGGGCCGGTGCGGGTCGTGCCCCGGCGCACGACCTCGGTCAGCTCGGGGTCGCGCGCCACGATCCAGCGCACGGTCTCGCGGGTGCCGCGGCCGCTGCCCGGCGTCGCCTCCTCGGCGGGCGTGAGCCGGGTCCACAGCAGCACGCGGTCGGCGAGCGGGTCGCCC
>SKLC01000179.1 GCA_007123425.1 Nitriliruptoraceae bacterium | reverse complement strand
GAGACGAGGGAGAGATCGTCCACCAGTCGACGCAACCGCGTGGTCGCCTCCTGGAGCGTGGCCCAGGCGTCCTCGTCGGGGTCGACCACCCCGTCCTGCAGGCCCTCGAGGTAGCCATCGACGGTGGCCAGCGGCGTGCGCAGCTCGTGGGCGAGGTCGGCGAGCAGGCGGCGGCGCTGGTCCTCGGTGTGCTCCAGCGCCTCGGCCATGTCGTTGAAGCTGGCCGTGAGGTCGGCCAGCTCGTCGTCGTTGTCCGGTTTCGGGGCACGGGCGTCGAGGTGACCGTCGGCGATGCGCTGGGCAGCCGTCGACAGCGCCTCGACGGGCCGGGCGATGCGGGAGGCCAGCAGCAGCGAGACGATCAGGGCGGCCGCGATCGCGGCTGTCACCCCCAGTCCGCCGGCCAACGCCACGGTGGTGGTGAACGCCTCGTCGAGGTGGGCGGCGACGGCCGGGGTCACCTCGCCGAGAGCCTCGCGCACGTGGTGACGGAACACCGGCGGGCCGGCGATGACCGCCACGCCGGCGAGCGTGAGCAGCCCCACGGCGATGACCAGGACCTGCCCGACCAGCAGGCGGCGCGCCAGCCGGCGGCGCGGCGTGCGGGCGCTCACGGGCCGCCCAGGCGGAAGCCGACGCCGCGCACGGTGTGGATCCAGCGGCGATCGTCGGCGACGTCGCCGAGCTTGCGGCGCAGGTTGGCGACGTGGACGGCCACCACGTGGTCGTCGCGGTATTCGGCCGAGCCCCACACGTGCTCGAGCAGCTGCTGCTTGGTGAACACGCGCCGCGGCTGACTGGAGAGCAGCTCGAGCAGGTCGAACTCCAGTCGGGTGAGCGCGATCGGCTGGCCGTCGAGGTGGGCCTCACGGGCCTCGGGGTCGATCGTCAGGCCATCGAGGCGGCGCACCTGCTCGTCGCCCGCCGGCGGGGCCGGGTGTCGGCGGGGTCGGCGCAGCATGGCCTGGATGCGGGCGACGAGCTCACGGGGCGAGAAGGGTTTGGTGACGTAGTCGTCGGCGCCCACCCGCAACCCGACGATGCGGTCCACCTCCTCGGTCCGGGCGGTGAGCATCACCAGGTAGGCGTCCGAGTCCGTACGCACGCGACGGGCGATCTCCAGGCCGTCGAGGCCGGGCAGCATGAGGTCGAGCACGATCACGTCCGGCGCGACCCGCTCGATGACCTCCAGAGCCTGGTGGCCCTCGTAGGCGGGGTGGACCTCGTAGCCTTCACGGCGCAGGTAGCGCGAGACGAGCTCGACCAGGGGTCGCTCGTCGTCGACGACGACCACCGTGACGCTCTCGCCCACACCACCTCCGTTCGGTGCCGCCGCCGGCCCGCCCGGCGCCCGCACCCGACCGGTCGCTCAGTGCTCGATCAGATCGCGGAGGTGACGATACTGCTCCAGATCCACCTCGCCACGGGCCAGGCGCTCGTCGAGGGCAGCCCGTGCCGCGCTCGGGCGGCCGTCCGCCGGGGGGAAGAGCCGGCCGACAGCCCAGATAGCGACGCCGATCAGCCCCACCCAGAAGATGGCCATTCCCAGCCAGTGCCACCAGGGGGCCAGTCCCCACATCATGGCGAACTCCTTCTAGCGGTGGTGTCGGTCGTGGAGCGTGTCGTCGTGGGCGCCGGATTCGTGCCCGTGGCCCGCACCACCGTGGTGCGCGTGGTCTCCGTGGGGCATCGCACCGTCGTGGGGCATCACCCCGTCGGACATCGGGCAGGCTTCGTGCATGGCCTCGAGGTCGACGCCGGCCTGCTGCATCCGCTGGTGCATCTCGTCGTGGTCGAGCCCCTCGGCCATCCAGTCGCGCATCCGGTCGGGATCCAGGCCGCTCTCCTCGAGGTGGTCGGCCATCTCCGGGTGCATCGTCATCATGTGATCGTGCATGGCCAGCCTCGCGTCCGCATCGGCGTGCATGGCGGCCATGGCGAGATCGTCAGCCATCGGGCAGTCGCCGATGCCGATGCCGTCGGGTGCGGCGATGGCGGCCGTGCCCAGGGCGAGCCCGGTCAGCGCGGTGAGGACGAGGGTGATCGGCAGGCGACGCATCGCAGGTCTCCTTGTCACGTCGTTCTGGTCACAGGGCGGCGCCGGCGACGAAGTCGCCGGTGACCTCGAGCGCGGCCGTCTCCTGGCCACCGGGGGTCGCGAGGGGCAGCGCCAGGTGGTGGTATCCGCCCATGCCTTCATGCATCTGCAGCGGGAACTCGAGGTGGACGCTGCCGCCGGCCGGAACCTCCACCGGCTCGCCCAGGGCGATCTCGGTGCCGTCGGCGAAGACGGGCCCGGGGCAGCATCCCTCCAGCACCTGCGGCATGCCGGCGGTGAACTCCACCGGCTGCGTGGTGGGGTTGTGCACGGTCCAGGCGGGCACCACGGTGATGCCCAGCGGCACGTCGCCCATGGCGACCTCGGCACCACCGACCTCCAGGCCGGCCAGCGTGACCGCCCCCGTAGCCTCCCCCGGCGCGGCGGCGGCCGGCCCGCCCATCGGGTTCGGCAGCGAGTCGTCGTAGGGCGAGGGCTCACCATCCTGGGCGAACGCGAAGGCGAGCACGCCGACCAGGAAGACGCCGAGCACACCGAAGGTGCCATAGATCAGACGCAGGCCGAGGTCGCCGGTGCGGCGGGTGGTCATGT
The DNA here is from genome assembly GCA_007123425.1 of Nitriliruptoraceae bacterium. Taxonomy (GTDB): domain Bacteria; phylum Actinomycetota; class Nitriliruptoria; order Nitriliruptorales; family Nitriliruptoraceae; genus SKLC01. Next base: position 2,047 of record SKLC01000179.1, on the reverse strand, counting down.
CGTGGTTGGTGGTCGTGGGCACGTTCGGGCTCCGGTTCTAGGTCGGGAGGATGGAGGAGTAGTGGTCGTCGATGGCGTCGACGATCTCGTCGACGGACCGGCCCTGCTCGCGCAGCTCGACGACCATCTCGGCCTGGGCCAGGCAGATGCCACAGCCCGTGGCGTGGCGCTCCCAGGCGCCATCGTCACGCACGAAGCAGGCCAGCAGATCCTCGTGGCCGAGGAAGTCCTCACAGCCGCAGTAGCAGCGCACGGCGGAGAAGGCCTCCTCGTCGTCGGCCGCGGCGAGGTAGTGGGCACGCTGCTCCTCGGGGATGTCCTCGAAGTCCAGCGCACCGCCGGGGGCGACCTCCAGCATGGGCGCCTCCGCGGCGGCCTCATCGCCGCTGCTCATGTCGAGGGCGAGGTAGCCCGCCCCCAGCAGGGCCAGCACGGCCACCACCAACGCCCACCACGGCCGGGAGGCCTCCTGCTCGGGGCCCTGGTCCTGCATCGACGGCCTCCTGGGTCGATCGATCCGTCATCAGCCACCCGGAGCATCGGCGCCGACTCCCAGGCCCCCGGCAAGGCAACGTCAAGAATCCGTCAAGAAGCGTCGTCAGGGGGCGTCTCGACTGGGCCTTCGACGGCGCGGATGGCACGCTTCGTCCGCATGCCGCAGTACCCACCACCTCCCCGGAAGGACGCCTCCATGCGCTCCCCCCGCCCGCGCACGACCACGACCCTGGCCGCCGGCGCGCTGCTCCTGGCCGCCTGTGGCGGCGCCCAGGCCGACACCGAGCTGAGCGTGACGGGTACCGACGAGCTCACCTTCGAACCCGACGAGTTCACCGTCCCCGCCGGCGAGGAGGTCACGCTCGAGCTGACCTCCGGCGGCGTGGAGCACGACCTGGTGGTGGCCGACGCCGCCGAGGTGGGCCACGTGGGCGAGGAGGGCCACGGCGATCACGACGCCGACGAGGACGGCATGGAGAACGGCGACGACCACGCCGAAGGAGAGAACGATCTCCACGTCGCCCACGCCGACGCCAACGAGTCCGTGACCGGCACCTTCCAGATCGACGAGCCCGGCACCTACGAGGTCTACTGCAGCGTGCCCGGCCACCGCGAGGCCGGGATGACCGCCACCCTCGAGGTGGTCGACGCCGGCTGAGCCGCCACCCTGGCGCCGGCGCCCGCGGCGACGACCGTGGGCGCCGGCCCCGGTGCTGCCGCCACCCATGCCGGCGGACACCGTGCACGCGACCAGCGGGAGGCCTCCGTGTCCATCCTCCGACCCCGCCGGGCCCGCGGGCTGCTCCTGGCCGGCTGCCTGCTCGTGCTTGCCGCCTGCGACGGCGGGGACGGAGCCGCCTCTGAGACGGCCCTGCCCGTGGTCGCCCTGGAGGAGGATCCCGGCCTCGAGCACGTGCACGGGCTGGGGATCAACCCCGCCGACGACCTGCTGTACGTGGCCACCCACTACGGCCTGTGGCGCGTGGCCGATGACGGGCGGGCCGAGCGCGTGGGCGACCACTACCTCGACCTGATGGGCTTCGCCGTCCTCGGTCCCGACCACTTCGTCGCCAGCGGCCATCCGCCGCTGAGCGACGAGCTGCCCACCCACCTCGGACTGATCGAGACCACCGACGCGGGCGAGACCTGGGAGCCGGTGTCGCTGCTCGGCGAGGCCGACTTCCACGCCCTGCGCGCCGCGCACGGTCGGATCCTCGGCTGGGACACCGTCAGCGGCCAGCTGCTGGTCAGCGATCAGGGCCGGGAATGGGAGGCACGGGGTGAGCACGCCATCTTCGACGTCACCGTCCACCCGGACGAGGCCGAGGTGCTCCTGGCCACCACCGGGCTGCGGCCGGACGCGCTCCACCTGGAGCGCAGCGCCGACAGCGGCGCCAGCTTCGATGAGATGGACGGTCCTGCGCTGACCAGGCTGGCCTGGGTGGAGCCGCGGCGGCTGTTCGGCGTCGGCCCCGACGGGCGGGTGCATCGCAGCGGAGACGAGGGAGGCAGCTGGGAGCCCGTCGGCGAGGTCGGCGGGCTGCCCGAGGCG
>SKLC01000207.1 GCA_007123425.1 Nitriliruptoraceae bacterium | reverse complement strand
GAGCCGGAGCCGGAGCCCGAACCGGACCCCGAGCCCGACCCCGTGGAGGGCGAGACCGAGGTGGCCGAGGTCGTCGACCTCTCGATCACCGGCACGCGCCTGGTGCACCCGGGCAGCGCGGACCACGAGCAGGTCCCGGTCGACGAGGAGGCGCTGGACGCGCTCGTCGACGCGATCGCGGACTGGCTGGACGAGCACCTGACCGACCTGCAGGACGGCGGCGAGGGCCTCGTCGCCGGGGCCGGGCTCGCCGGGCCGCAGGACGCCGGGGATCTCGCCGGCCCCGAGGAGATCATCGAGGACGCGTCCTACGTCTTCCGGGTCGGCGTGCGCGGCCAGCCCGAGTGGGCCCGTGTCGACGTCGAGGTCGTCACCGACGACGGCGAGGAGCACGCGGCCGTGCTCGCCTTCACCGGCCGTGAGGAGCCCGACCTGCAGGCCGTGGAGCCCCGATCATGACGCGGCGCTGGCGCCTGAGGGCCACGACCCTGCTGCTCGCCGCCCTGCTGGCGGTCGCCGGCGTCGCGAGCGCGGTCGAGGACCTGCTGTTGCCGGAGGGCGACGGCGAGGTGCTGACCTTCCTGCTGCTGGGCTCCGACGAGGGCCCGCCACGCGGCGGGGACCCGCGCAGCGGCCGGGCCGACGGCGTGCAGCTGCTGTTCGTCGCCGGCGACCGCCAGCACGCCGCCTTCGTCAGCGTGCCCCGGGACGCCTACGTCCCCGTCCCCGGACGCGGCCAGACGCGCATCGGCCACTGCCTCGTCGACGGGCCCGACACGTGCGTGGCCACGGTCGAGCAGGAGTTCGGCCTGAGCGTCGACGGCTACCTGGTGACCAGCATGCACGGGTTCGCCGACGCTGTGCAGGCCTTCGGTGGCCTCACCGTCGATGTGCCCACGCCCGTCTACGACGGCGGCACCGCGATCACCCAGACGGGCGAGCAGCACCTGACGGGAAGCGAGGCGCTGACCTACGCCCGCGACCGCAAGAACCGCGGCGGCGACGTCGAGCGCACCCAGGCGCAGGCCGAGCTGCTCGCCATCGCCCACCGCGAGGTCGTCGCCGGCGGCGACCTGCGCGCGGCCACCGACGCCCTGACCGTGCTGCGTCGCCACAGCTTCACCGACCTCTCCGGCCACGAGCTCACCCGCTACGCCTTCCAGGCGATGCGGCTCCCTCCGGACAATGTCGGCCGCACCGTGGCCACCGGCAGCTCGGCGATGATCGGCGGGGCGTCGATGTACCGCCTCGACCAGCAGGCCTACGACCGCATCGCCGATGCGGCCGAGGACGGCCGCATCGGCTGACGGCCGGCCCGAGTAGTGTCTGCGGATCTCTCAAGGAGTCCCATGGCCGCGGAAACCGAGGATGTCGACCGGCTCGAGAAGCGACTCGGGCTGATGGACGTCTACGCGATCTGCACCGGGGCGATGTTCGCCTCGGGCTTCTTCCTGTTGCCCGGGGTCGCCGCGGCCCGGGCCGGCTCGGCGGTGATCCTGGCCTACGCGGCCTCGACCTTCCTGATGATCCCGGGGCTGCTGAGCATGGCCGAGCTGTCCAGCGCCATGCCCCGGGCCGGGGGGTCGTACTTCTTCGTCCACCGCAGTCTCGGTCCCCTGGCCGGGACCATCGCCGGGCTGGGGAACTGGCTCGCCCTCGGCTTCAAGAGCGCCTTCGCGCTGGTGGGGATGGGCGCCTACCTGGCCGTGTTCGTGGACGTGCCGATCCAGCCGCTGGCCGTGGGGCTGACCGTGGCGTTCGCCGTCCTCAACGTGCTCGGCGCCAAGGAGACGGCACGCCTGCAGGCGTGGCTGGTCGCGCTGCTCATGGCGATCATGACGTTCTACGTGGTCCAGGGCGCCTTGAGCCTGCTGGGCGTCGAGGCGCGCACGATGGCCGCCGATCACATGACGCCGTTCTTCACGACGGGCTTCGGGGCCTTCGCCTCCACCGTGGCGCTGGTCTTCGTCTCCTACGGGGGCCTGACCAAGGTGGCCGCGGCCGCCGAGGAGATCGACAACCTCGACCGGAACCTGCCGCTGGGCATGCTGCTGTCGCTGGGCAGCGTGGGGCTGATCTACGTCGGCGGCGTCACGATCATGGTGGCCTTCCTCGAGCCGGAGGCGCTGCACGCCGACCTCACCCCGGTCGCGACCGCCGGTGAGGTCTTCCTGGACTGGCTGCCGGGCCAGGTGGGGCTCATCCTGGTGGTGGTCGCCGCGATCGCCGCCTTCGCCTCCACGGCCAACGCCGGCATCCTCACGGCCTCGCGCTACCCACTGGCCATGGCCCGCGACCGCCTGACCTGGAGCGGCTTCGATCGCATCGGCCGGTTCGGCACGCCGACCCTGGGGATCATCGTCACCTCGACGCTGATGATCGTGGGCATCCTGTTCCTCGACGTCGAGCGGCTCGCCAGCGTCGGCAGCGCGTTCCTGCTGCTGATCTTCGCGCTCATCAACCTCGCGGTGATCATCTTCCGGGAGAGCCACATCGCCTCCTACGTGCCCGGATTCCGTTCGCCGCTCTACCCGTGGATGCAGATCTTCGGGGTGCTGACCACCCTCGGGCTGATCGTCGCGCTCGGCGCCGCCTACGTCCTGTTCGTGCTGGGCATCGTGGGGGGCGCGGCCGTCTGGTATCGGATCTACGTCCGTGCGCGCGCGCAGCGGCGAGGCGCGGTGTACTCGCTGTTCCTCCGGCTCGGCCAGCTGCGGGACCAGGGCGTCGACCAGGAGCTGTGGGGCATCCTGCAGGAGCGCGGCGCCAGCGACGAGGACTTCTTCGACGAGATCGTGGCGCGCGCCGACGTCATCGATCGCGAGCGCGGCGACCTGGACGACGTGCTCGACGAGGTCGCCGACCTGCTGGCCCAGCGCACGGGGGTCCGGCCGGAGGAGATCGCCACGCAGCTGCGCGCGTCGATCTCCGAGTCGGTGGTCCCGAGCACTCGCAGCGCCATCATCTATCCGGCCGTCCTGGCGGAGGCCCCCCAGCCCGAGGTCGTGCTCGTCCGGGTTCGCCAGGGATTGTCGGCTCAGGAGCCGCGCCAGTTCCCAGGCCAGGAGCTCGAGGCCAACGGCGAGGAGGAGCCCGCCGAGCGGGGCGTGCAGGTGGCCGGCCTGCTGTTCCTGGTCAGCCCCGACGGGCACACCACCCAGCACCTGCGCCTGCTCGCGCAGCTGGCAGCCGTCGCCGAGGAGCCCAGCTTCGCTCGTGCCTGGAGCGAGGCCGCCTCCGAGCAGGAGCTGCTGGAGGTGGTGCTGCGCGACGAGCGCTTCGTCTCGCTCGAGGTCACCGATCACGGCCCGACCTCGGCCTGGGTCGACCAGCGCTTGCGCGACCTGACCTTCCCGGGTGACACGCTGGTCGCCCTGGTGCGGCGCAACGGGCGCTCGCTCATCCCCCACGGAGAGACGGTGCTGCGCCGCGGCGACCGGGTCACCATCGTGGGCCGCTCCAGCGATGTGGCACAGCTGTTCAGCATCGGGGCCCAGCAGTTCGACGAGTGAGGCCACCGACGACCAGAAGGAGCGCTACCTCGAACCCCTGTGCGAGGGCCGGGTGCGCTCCTGCTTCGCGATGACCGAGCCCGAGGTCGCCGGCCGACCCCACCCTGATCCAGACCCGCGCGGTGCGCGACGGCGACGACTGGGTGATCAACGGCCACAAGTGGTTCATCTCCGGCGCCCAGGGGGCCGGCTTCGGGATCCTCATAGCCCGCGGAGATCCCCCAGGCCGCCAACACCGCCTTCCTGGTCGACCTGCCCGCGGACGGGTGGACCGTCGTGCGCGACATCGAGACCATGTCGGGGAGCCACAACCACGCCGAGATCCTCATCGAGGACCTGCGGGTGCCCGACGCCTCGGCGGCCGCGGCGAGGGCCACCGACTCGGCCAGGCCCGGCTGGGCCCGGCGCGGCTGACCCACTGCATGCGCTGGATCGGGCAGGCCGAGTTCGCCCTCGAGAGGATGATCTGGTGGGCGGACAGCCGGTACGCACACGGCTCGATGCTCAGCGAGAAGCAGGGGATCCAGTGGATGATCCCCGACTCCGTGCTCGAGCTCTACCAGAGCAAGCTGATGGTGCTGCACGCGGCGTACCGGATCGAGCACGGCCTGGACGTCAAGGGCGAGGTCTCGATGGCGAAGTACCACGTGGCCACCACCCTGTGGAGCGTCGTCGACCGGGCCGTGCAGGTCCACGCCACGATGGCCCCTGCCGCGCATGCGGGTGGGCCGGTGACGTCACCGTCACCGGCCCACCCGCCGTGCACCCGCGTTCAGGAGGTCATGCCGCGTGTCGCAGCCGGAGGACGACCAGGCCGATGAGGACCATCATCGCGCCCATGGCGATCGCGAAGGCGGAGAAGGCGTAGGAGATGATGCCCAGGCTCAGCGCCGTGGTCAGGGTGGTGGCGCCGAACCAGGAGGCGCGCACCGGGTCCTCACGGTCCATCTCGGCGAAGCGCTGCCCGTCGGTGGTGTCGAGCTGGTGCTCGGTGATGATGTCGGCCTGAGCCCACATGGTCAGCGGCCCGCGCACGGGGGTGTCGGCGATGGCGGCGTCGCCGGTGGTGGTGACGTTCTCCGCCACGGCCTGCTGGTAGGTGTAGACCGCGCCGCCCAGCCCGCCGATGACGGAGAACCCGCCGACGACGAAGGCCAGGATGGCCACGATGGTCAGCAGCTTGCT
>SKLC01000434.1 GCA_007123425.1 Nitriliruptoraceae bacterium | reverse complement strand
GGCGAGCCGCGCCCCTCCCGCCGCCTGGTCGCGGTCGACGAGCCCGACGAGGCCCAGCGCGCGGCCTTCGCGGCGTGGACGCACCGCTCCCTCGACGACGCCTGAGGATCCCCCACCCACCCCGGGCCGAGCGCGGGGCGGATCGGCCCTGCCGGCGCGGGAGCGTCTCAGAGCTGCCCGCGGAGCTCCTCGAGCCGGGTTCGCACGGCCTCGATGCGCGCGCCGATGCGCCGGCGCTCCTCGCCCGAGGTCGCGGGGTCCGCCATCCGCTCGGCGAGCAGCTCCACCTCCAGGGTCAGCAGCTCCACCTCGGTGCGCACGCGCCGCACCACCTCGAGCTCGCCGAACGGACGCGCCACGAGCGCCTCGTGCAGCAGCTTCACGGCCCGCTCGTCGGCGACGAGCAGCGTGCGGTCCACCTCCGCCCGGGCGAGGACGTCGTCGATGTCGGGCACCGCACGCTCGTAGGGCAGGGCGAGCAGGACGTCCTCGAGGCGGGCGAGGGCCTCATCGGTCGGTCCGTGCTCCGTGTCCCCCACGGCGCGTCCCTCCCTGCGTGGTGCACCATCGTAGCCCGCCAGGAGCGCGCGTCGAGGAGCATGTCGGGGCGGTGGCACACCGCCCCGCGCCGGTCGCGTCGGGCACGCGTGCTGCGGAGGGGCCCCTCGTGGGGCACCATGCGCGCATGGACGACATCCCCACCGCCAGTCAGCTGCGTGGCGCCGCCCGGGCGTGCCTCATCCTCGCCTACGCCGCCGGGCTCGCCGGCGTCGCGGCGGGCACCCTGGTCCTGCGCGACGGCGAGCTCGCCTTCGCGATCATCCTGTGGGTCGTGACCTTCGCGGTGGGTGCCAGCCTCATGGGCGTCTCGCTGCTGATCCGCGCGCTCGCCGGGCTCACCGCGCGGGTCGACCAGGCCAGCGCCGACGTCCGCGTGCTCGTGGGCGAGCGCGCGCGGGCACGCCAGGACGAGCCCGCCCGCGACCCCTGGCTCGGGCACCCGCCCTACTGATCCGCGCGGCCGTGAGGCGGCGACGGGGGTCGGCGGCGGGTCAGCAGACGGGCAGCCGCTCGGCGAGATACCCCACGAGCCGGTCGATCGCCACCCGGTCCTGGCGCATCGAGTCACGGTCGCGGATGGTCACCGCCCGGTCCTCGAGGGAGTCGAAGTCGACGGTGACGCAGAAGGGCGTGCCGATCTCGTCCTGGCGCCGGTAGCGACGGCCGATGGACTGGGTCTCGTCGTACTCCGTCATCCACCGCACCTTGCAGAGGTCGTAGACCTCCTTGGCCAGCGGCGTCAGCGTGTCCTTCTTGCTCAGCGGCAGCACCGCCACCTTGTAGGGCGACAGCCGCGGGTCGAGCTTGAGCACGGTGCGCGACTGCAGCGTGCCGTCGGCGTCCGGCGCCTCCTCGACCCGGTACGCGTCGTAGAGGAACGCCAGGGTCGCCCGGGTCGCGCCGGCCGCGGGCTCGATGACGTAGGGGTGGTAGCGCTCGTCGGCCACCTGGTCGTAGTAGCGCAGGTCCTGGCCGGAGACGGCCTCGTGGGCCTTGAGGTCGAAGTCGGTGCGGTTGGCGATGCCCTCGAGCTCCGCCCACCCCAGCGAGGAGTCCGGGAAGTAGTACTCGACGTCGACGGTGCGCTTGGCGTAGTGGGACAGCTCGTCCTCGTCGTGCTCGCGGATGCGCAGGTTCTCGCGCCGGATCCCGAGCTCGGTGTACCAGCGCAGCCGCTCGTCGATCCAGAACTGGTGCCAGTCCTCGTCGCTGCCCGGCTCGACGAAGAACTCCATCTCCATCTGCTCGAACTCGCGGGTGCGGAACACGAAGTTGCCGGGGGTGATCTCGTTGCGGAACGACTTGCCCAGCTGGGCGATGCCGAAGGGCACCTTCAAGCGGTTGGTCCGCTGGATCGTGAGGAAGTCGACGAACATCGCCTGGGCGGTCTCGGGCCGCATCCACACGGCGTTGCCCTCGTCCTCCACGGGGCCGGAGAACGTCTTGAACATCAGGTTGAAGTTCTTGGGGTCGGTCAGCTCGCCGGAGCAGCCGGGGCAGGTGATGCCCTCCAGCGTGGTCTGGCCCGCATCCTCCATGAGGTGGTCGGCGCGCCAGCGCTTGTGGCACTCCACGCACTCCACCAGCGGGTCGGCGAAGTTCTCCAGGTGCCCGGAGGCCTCCCACACCCGCGGGTGCATGAGGATCGCCGCGTCGAGGCCCACCACGTCCTCGCGCAGCTGGACCATCGTGCGCCACCAGTGGCGCTTGACGTTCTCCTTGAGCTCCGTGCCGAGCGGGCCGTAGTCCCACTGCGATCGGAACCCGCCGTAGATCTCCGACGACGGGAAGATGATCCCACGCTTCTTGCACAGCTCCACGATCGTGGGCAGGTCGGCTTCGACGGTGGGGGCCTGCGTGGTGGGCTCGGTGTGCTCGCTCACGGCTTCTGCGCTCTCTTTGGACGGGGAGCCCTCCGCTGGCGGCGGAAGGCGGGCGTTCACGCGTCGCACGAGGGTAGCGGCCGGGGCCCATCGGACCCCAGCGCGCACCCTCGGGCAGCGGTCATGCCCGGCGCAGCTCGTGGGTGCGATCGTCGTGCCGCAGCGCCTGCGCGAGCTCCTCCTTGTCCATCTGCGAGCGCCCCTGGAGATCGCGCTCCCGGGCGAGCTCGTCGAGCTCCTCGCGGGTGAGCGACTCGTAGCTCGCGCTCTCCGAGTGCGGGGGCTCGCTCACCGGCGCCCGGCGCAGCTCGGCCGTCTCGTCGTCCCGCCGCAGCGCCCGCGCCAGCTCGTCGCGGGTCATCTCCGAGCGGCCCGCGAGATCACGGTCGCGCGCGAGCTCCTCGAGGTCGGCACGCTCGAGCGCGTCGTAGTCGCGCCGGGTCGCCGCCTCCTTGATGCGGGGCGCCTCGTCCTCGAGCCGGTCGAGCGCCTTCTCCCACTGCTCGCGCATGGGCCGGATCCCGCCCCCGCCGATGGCCACGATCGCCGACCCGGCGACGATGGCCAGCAGCGCGTAGAACAGCCCGTTGACGATCGCCGGCGCGATCTGGACCTGGTTGAGGGCGGCGAAGACCCCGACCACGACGATGGTGCCGCCGGCGAGGTTCGCCAGCGCCCGGCCGTAGGAGAGGCCACCGAGGCCACCCGCGACCAGGTCGCGGACCGCGGAGGCGATCGCGGCGGCGACCACGACGATCAGCACCGCCACGAACAGCCGGGGCAGGAACGTGATGACGCCGTAGAGCAGGTCGCTGATGGGGTTGGGGCCGAACACGCCGAAGGCGAGCTGGAGCACGAACAGCAGCAGGGTGTAGAGCACCAGCTTGCTCAGGATCGTGCTCGCGTCGTACTCGGTGGCGGCCATGGCGCGGCCGATGCCGCCGCGCTCGGCGGCGCGGTCGACGCCCGCGCGCTCGAGCAGCCGGTCGATGGCCTTCGCGATCGCCTTGGCGACGAACCAGCCGATCACGAGGATCGCGAGGAACGCGAGCAGCTGGGGGATGAAGTTCAGCACCTGCGAGAGCATGTCCTGGAAGCTCTCGCCGACATCGACCTGGGCAAGCATGGCGCTCTTCCTCTCCGGATGGCGTTCTTCGCACCACCGTGCCCTCGACACGCGCTCGCGGGACCCCTGCCTACCTCCGGGCGGCCACGTGCCGTGCGGCCCCGCCCGAGCGACCGTGGGCGAACGCCCGGGCGCGGGCGACGCGAGTGCGGCCGGGCTCGGGCCACGCACTAGGCTCCCGCCGATTCGTGAGGGAGGCCGGGGCCGTGACGCAGAGCCGATTCGAGCGCGACACCGACGTGGAGCGGGTCGCGGAGGGCCGCTACCGGGGCGAGATCGTGGAGGGCTGGTCGGTGTCGCCGGTGGGCTCCGTGCCCAACGGGGGCTATCTGCTGGCCATGGCCGCGCGCGCGATGCGCGAGCCCATCCCGCACCCCGACCCGATCACGATCACTGCGCACTACCACGCGCCGCCCCAGCCCGGCCCGATCGACATCGACGTGGACGTGGTCCGCAGCGGTCGCCGCCATTCCACGGTCCGCGGCCAGCTGCAGCAGGACGGCAAGCCGATGGTGACCCTGCTGGGCGCCTTCGGGGACCTCTCCAGCGCCGATGGCCCCACCCGCCAGGACCGCGAGCCGCCGGTGCTGCCCCCGGTGGAGGAGTGCGAGGGCTGGGTCGACGAGGCGCAGCGCCGGGCCGAGGCCGCCGGCGAGGCGCCGCCGAGCTTCGCGCTGCGCTTCGAGCGCCGCACCCCTCCGGGCATGATGGGGTGGTCGCAGGGCCGTCCCGTGGGCCGGGGCCGCATCGGCGGCTGGATCCGCTGGCCCGATGGGGACATGGACACCCTCGGGCTCCTCGCCGTCGCCGACGCCTACCCGCCGGCGGTGTTCAACAGCGGCGAGGGCGAGCTCGGCTGGGTGCCCACCCTCGAGCTCACCGTCCAGGTGCGCAAGCGGCCGGCGCAGGGCTGGCTGGCCTCGATGTTCACCACCGACTCGATCACCGCGGGCTACCTCGAGGAGGACGGCGAGGTCTGGGACTCCGACGGCGACCTCGTGGTCCTCTCCCGCCAGCTGGCGCTGGCCGCCCGCCCGAGTCGATGACCGATCATCCGGGCGCCGAGCCGCCCGCCGGCGATCCCCGGCCGGCTGCGCCGCCCCCACGCGGCGCGGCCCCGGTGGGCGAGCTC
>SKLC01000224.1 GCA_007123425.1 Nitriliruptoraceae bacterium | reverse complement strand
TGGCACGGCGCGCGAGCAGCGCCAGGGCGAGCAGCACCGGGCCCAGCAGCAGCACCCGGCCGAGCTTGACGACGACGGCCACCTCCAGCGCCTCGGCCCCGAGCAGCTCGGCGGCGGCCACCGCCTGGCCCACGTCGTGCACGGCCGCGCCCAGCCAGGCACCCCCGACCACCGCCGGCAGGTCCAGCGCGGTGGCGGCCAACGGCAGGAGCGCGATCGAGAGCGTCCCGAAGAGCAGCACCAGCCCCAGCGCCGCCGCGACGTCCTCGTCGTCGGCGTCGACCGTGCTCTGCGCGGCGGCGATCGCCGAGGCGCCGCAGATCGCGAACCCCGTGCCCGTCAGCAGCCGCAGGCCACGCGAGACCCGCAGCGCGGCGCCGAGCAGCACGACGCCCACCAGGGTCGCCAGGGCCACGGCCGCGACCAGGAGCACGGCCCGCGGCCCGAGGGCGGCGAGGTCGCCGACGACCAGGCGGAAGCCGAGCAGCACCACGCCCAGCCGCAGGATCCGCTTCGCAGCCAGCGCCAGGCCCGGTCGGGTGGTTTCCGCCGGGCTCGTCGCGTTCGCCACGAGGATGCCCAGAGCGACCGCCACCGGGATGGGCGAGACGGCCGGCAGCGGCCCGGCGATCAGCAGCGCGGCGAGCGCTCCGGCGCCCGCCAGCGCGAGGCCGGGCAGATGTCGTGCCAGCACGCGCTCAGCGCACCCGCCAGCGCAGCGCCCGGCGCTCGATCAGGCCGGTGAGGCTGAACAGCACCAGCACGAACGCCATGATCAGCACGATCAGCGCGAAGACGAGCGCGGCGTTGTACTGGCTCTGGGCGAACATCAGCAGGTAGCCCAGCCCCCGCGACGAGGCGACGAACTCGCCGACGACCGCGCCGGTGAAGGCGAAGCCGACCGCGATCTTGAGCTGCCCCAGCACCCGGCCGGTGATGGAGGGCACGTACACCTCGCGCAGCAGCACGCGGGTGCCGCCCCCGAAGGTCCGGATCCGGTCGACCAGGCGGTTGTCGGTGTCCTGGATGCCGCCGTAGACCGCGAAGAAGACCAGCACGGCCACCAGCAGGAACGACAGCGCGACCTTGGAGGCGATGCCCAGCCCCAGCCAGATGATCAGCAGCGGCGCGAAGATCACGCGCGGCACGGCGCTGAGCAGCACCATCACCGGCTCGACGAGCTCGGCGATCGGGCGAACCAGGCCGGCCACGGCGCCGAGCAGCACCCCGACGAGGATCCCCAGGGCCAGCCCGAGCAGCGCGGCGGTGAAGGTCGCCTCGATGTGGGTGAAGATCGTCCCGTCCGCGAACACGCCGTAGAGCACCGCGGCGACCTCGCTGGGCGAGGACGCCGAGAAGGGGTCGACGATCTCGGCGCGGGAGAGGACCTCCCACAGCGCGACGAGCACCGCCAGCGCCAGCACGCGCCGCAGCCCGATCGCCGCGCGGGCCCGCCACACGCGCTCGGAGGTGGGCTCCTGCACGCCGTCCACCGGCGTGCCGGTCCCTGCATGGTGACCGGCCACGCCCGCGTGGGGGTCGGTGGCGCGCTCGGCCGCAGTCGGGGCGTCGGTCGTCGGGTCGCTGGCCCGACGCGGCGCCGCCTCGTCGGTGCGGTGGGGCTGGGTGGCGGTGTTCATGCAGCCTCCGAGCGGGAGCGGGGCGCGTCGTGGGGAGCGGTCGAGGGGCCCGAGGTGTCGACGACCTCGGCCAGGTCGTCCCAGAGGTGCTCGAGGAGGCGGCCGAACTGCGGCTCGGTGCGGGTGGCCACCAGGTCGCGGGGACGGGCCAGCGGCACGTCGTAGCTGCCGACGATGCGGGCGCGCGGCCCGGCCGACAGCAGGTGGACGCGATCGGAGAGCGTGATCGCCTCCTCGAGGTCGTGGGTGACCAGCACCACGGTGATCTCGTCGCGCTCGACCCACGCGAGCAGGTCCTCGGTGACGCGGCGGCGCACGATCGCGTCCAGGGAGGCGAAGGGCTCGTCCATCAGCAGCAGCCGGGGCGCGGGGGCCAGCGTCTGGGCGAGGGCGACGCGCTTGCGCTGCCCGCCCGAGAGCTGCTGCGGGAAGCGGCCGCCGAGCCCGCGCAGGCCCATGCGCTCGAGCCAGACCTCGGCCTGCTCGTGCGCGTCGCGCTTGTCCTGGCCGCGGATCAGCAGCGGCAGGGCGACGTTGTGCCGCACGCTGCGCCAGGGCAGCAGCGCGTCGTCCTGGAACAGAAAGCCCACGTCGCGCTGATCCACGCCGAGGGCGACCTGGCCCGAGTCGGGCTCGTGGAGGCCGACCACGGCTCGCAGCACGCTGGACTTCCCGCAGCCGGAGGGGCCCACGAGGCTGGCGAACTGCCCGGCGGGCACGTCGAGCGAGAGCTGGTCGAGCACGGGCTCGTCGCCGTAGCCGAGCCGGAGGTCGTCGATGGTCAGCATCAGGTCAGCACCGTCGTGTCGAGGGCCTGGTCGAGGTCGATCTCGGTCTCGAGGACGCCCGCCTGCGTCAGGGAGGTGACCACGCGCCGCGCCGCGTCGGTGTCGAGGGTCACCTCGGTGGGCCACAGCGACTCGCGGTAGCGCTCCACGATGTCGCCGAGCTGGTCGAGGTCCTCGCCGGCGGTCAGCTCCGTGGGCAGCGCCTCGAGCAGCTCGGAGACCTCGGCGGTGCGCACCCGCTCGAGACCGCGCTCGAGCGCGCGGGCCATCGCCTGCAGCTGCTCCGCGCGCTCCTCCTGCTCGCCGTCGCGGACGGCCACGCCCATGAACTCGTACGCGCCGCCGAAGACCTCCTCGGCGTCCTCGATCTCCATGAAGTTGATCAGCTCGCGCCCACCGGCGTCGCGCAGCAGGGTCAGTGCGGGCTCCTGGACCATCCCGGCGTCGACCTGGCCCAGCCGCAGGGCGTCGTAGAGGTTGGTGCCGATGGTGGCGAACTGCACGCTGTCGGGATCCACGCCGGCGCGCTCGAGGACATAGAGCAGGATGGTGTGGTCGGCGTTGCCCAGCGAGGAGACGGCGACCTCGCGGCCGGCGAGATCGGCGATGTCGGTGATCTCGTCGGCGGTGTCGACCGCGGTCGCCAGCGCGAACAGCGGCAGCCGGCCGGTGGTCATGAACCGCTTGACCGTGGCCCCGCCGGCCACCGCGCCGAGCTGCGCGTCGAAGGAGCTGGCCGCGAACTCGACCGCGCCGCCGTTGAGGGCCTGCACGGCATCGCCGCCGCCGCGGCTGTAGATCAGCTCCACGTCGAGGCCCTCGTCGGCGAAGTAGCCCGCCTCGCGGGTCACCTCGTAGGGCACGACGCACAGAAGCTGGCCGCAGAAGGCCAGCCGCACCGACTCCAGCTGCTGGGCCTGCCCGTCGCCCCCCGGGCGGATGCCACAGGCCGCCAGGCCCACCGCGCCGGCGCCGAGCAGCATGCCCTGCAGCAGCTGGCGGCGGGTGACCGACGGCGTGGCTGACGGCGCGCCCCCGCGCGACGCGCGGGGGTCGGTGAACTCGCAGCAGTCCACGAAGGAGCTCCTGGCTGGGGCGTCGGGAGGAGACGGGCTAAGGATCGGCGACGCACGGTACGAGCGGACCTCCAGCGCCCGACAGCGCGCACGTGCGAAACCGTGCGAACTCCACGACTCGGTGGGAGGGCGCTGCCGCGGCCTTCTCGCCATCAACGAAACAGCGCCGGCGCCCGGGGCGCCGCGGGGGCGGCACCCCGGTCCAGGTGCGGCGGCAAGGTGTTGGCCGCGGATGCACACACCGCAGCAGTGCACCGCGGGCGCGACTGAGGGTGTACCCGAGGACGCGTCTACTGGTCCCCGCGCTTCCGGGCACGACCACGGGGTTGCTGCCATCTCGCCATGCTGACTCGTCCGCGCGCTCGCGCGTAGGTTCTGAGGTCGACCCGGCGGTCGGTCTCGTCCATGATCGGGCCGGTGAGGACCTCAATCACATCCTCCAGCGTGACCACCCCGATGATGCCCCCGTATTCGTCGAACACGGGGGCGAGGTGGGCGCGGTGGGCGCGGAAGAAGTCCAGGAGGCGATCAGCCGGCTTCATCCAGGGGACAGCGGCGACCTCGCGCGCATGTTCGCCCACCGTGGTGGTGGCATCATCGAGCAGCGCCGCGAGCAGTTCGTGCTTCAGCGCGATCGCGTAGGCCTGGTCGAGATCGCCGTCGGCCACCACGATCCTGGTGTGTTCGGAGCCGAGGATGTCCTCGCGCGCGTCCGCGACCGACCGGGCTGCGTCCAGCCAGGTCACAGCGGTACGCGGCGTCATCAGATCTCGAGCCGTCAGGTCGTTGAGGCGGAAGACCCGCTGGATCATCTCCACCTCATCTTCCTCGATCACGCCTTCCGCTCGACCGATCCGCGTGAGGATGCGAATCTCCGCTTCGCTGACCGAGGGAGGTCGCTCTCCACGGGTCATCGGTCGCATGAGGACCTCGAAGACCATCACGATTGGTGTGAGGGCGGTCGTGATCGCGCGCACGGGAATGGCGATGGCCACCGCGACCCGCTCTGCGTAGCGCTCTGCGAGGGTCTTGGGCATGATCTCGGAGAACAGGATGACCAGGAAGGTGAGCACGCCGGAGACCACTCCGACCCACGCTTCTCCGAACTGCGCCGCCGCGATCATCCCGACCGCGATGCTGCCCACGATGTTGAAGACGTTGTTGAGGACCACGATCGCGGAGATCGGCCGGGCGATCTCCTGCTTGATCGC
>SKLC01000184.1 GCA_007123425.1 Nitriliruptoraceae bacterium | reverse complement strand
GGCGACATCGACCTCACCGTCGAAGCACGGCCCCTCGGGCTCGAGCTCCACCGCGCCCTCACCCACGGTCTCAACGGTCAGACACCAATCGAACTCATCGTCGTCGGGCTCGGAGTCGGCCGGGCCGCGCTCGCTGCGGTCCAGCGCGCGCTCGTGCCACGGGCTGGTCCCGTTGCCGTTCTCCGCCCAGCGACCGTTGTCGCGGACGAGCGCGCGAGCCTGGTCCCGCAGGCACTCGCGGGTGTCGACCGCGTCCGCGCACTCGTCGGTGGCGGCCGCGGCGCTCGGGCTCCCGCCCTGCACGTTCACGGGCGCGAAGATCGTGGCCAGCAGTGTCAGCGCCGCCAGCACCGAGAGAGTGAGCAGCGGCCGGGATGGTCGCTGCGCGGCCGCAGGATGGGTCAACGACATCTGTGTCTCCGATCGGAGTGCGCCCGACCCTGGCATCGGACGACTTTCGGTATGTGTTTAGGTGCGGAGAGTTACCGACCGCCCCAGCCGTCTTGCAGTGCTGACAGCGCTCGTCCTCAGCGCGGAAGGGCCTCGTCAGGAGGGTTGGCCGGTCGGATCGGCCTAGACGCCGGATCCACACGGTCCGGTCCGACGCCGCGCGGAAAGTTACCTGCGCCTCGTGGTCACACGGCTGTGTATTTCGACGCGGAACTCGTGCGGCATTCCGCACGTTTCGGGTCGATCGTCCCGACCCCGGGCCCTGCCGCCGGTAGAAGTGCAGAGACCGGCGAAGGGCAGTGATGTGGTGATCGGCGGTGGGCGTCCGGAGCCGGGAGTCGGCAGTCTGGGGTCGCTGACCAACCGCGTCTCACGTCGCGTCCGTCCGGCACTGCTGCGCCCGTGGCGGGCGGCGATGGTGGCGCGATCCCGAGACGCGACCGCCCAGCTGACGACGACGAACTCCCTGGTGCTCGCGCCGCACCCCGACGATGAGTCGCTGGGATGTGGTGCGACCATCGCACGCAAGCGCGCAGCGCATGCCGACGTCTGGATCGTCTGCGCGAGCGACGGTCGTGGCTCGCATCCGCGCTCGGCGCTGCCCCCGGGTCGGATGGCCGAGCTCCGTGCTGATGAGCTGGTGCAGGCCGCCGCTCGACTCGGGGTCGTGCGTGAGCGCGTTCGCTTCCTCGGCCATCATTCTGGGACGCTCCACCAGCACGTGGACACGCTCGCCGACCAGATTCGCGACCTCGTGCGGGAGAGCGGCGTCCGCGAGGTGCTGGTGACCTGGATCCGCGATCCCCATCCCGACCACCGCGCGCTGAGCATCGCAGCGCGAATGGCAGTGGCTGACCGACCGGACGTTCGGTTGCTCGAATATCCGATCTGGGGATGGGTCGAGGGCCCGTGGACCCGGGAGCCTCATCCCAGCCCGCTACGTCGAGCCCTCCGCTTCGCCCTCGAGCCGGTGGAGGCGCTGACGCCACGCCCGCTCGGTGTGAGCTGTGGCCCCTACCGGGGCGCGAAGTGGGCGGCCATCCGCGAACACCGCACCCAGGTGGTGAACGTGACGGGAGAGCCCGACTACGGGACGCTGGGACCTGGCGTGCTGGGACCGCTGACGTCGAGGCGAGAGCTGTTTCTCCCGGTGGAGCACTGACCGGCGAGCCTCGTCGTCGTCCTCCTCACCCGGCGCGCTGGGTGGCCGTCTGCTCGACGACGTTGGCGTTCCACGTCCATGTCTCGGGCCGCGCGAGGTCCAGCGCATTGAGCTCGAGCTCGATTCGATCGCCGGGCCGTACGTCGCGGGTCTCGACCCGGAGGAACCCGTTCGCCCAGTGCCATGGGCGTTGCGAGGCTGGGGCGAACGGGGAGGTGTCGATGCGGATCTCGGGGGTCAGGTGGGCCACGAACGACACGCAGAACCCATCGAAGCGCCCGACTCGTTCGACCGTGCGCGTCGCCGTGAGCCGGGTCGGCAGCCTGGCTTCGCTGAGCTCGTGGAGATCGACGTGAAGCAGGGGGCGCGGTGAGGACAGCGCCATGGCGACATCGGCGGGAGGGACCACGAGTCGCAACGTGCGCACCGCGTCGTCGCTCACGTCGCGGAGGACGCTGAAGTCGATACCGGCCGCCTCGATCTGGTGCAGGAAGGGCACCGACTGCTCGTCCACGAGCTGGACAGGCTCGATGTGCAGATCGAAGGCGCCGGGAAGGATTCGACCCTCCGGCTGGAGGATGCGGTCGCGAAGATCGAGGAGGGTGTCGAGCATTCGCTCGTCGAAGAGCCAGTCACCGATCTGCTCGTGCACGAGCACGTCGACGCGATGGCCCGGGTCGAAGTCGCGGCTGTGGGTCCGGTGGAACCGGATTCGGTCCTCGCCCCGGGCGTCAGCGACCTGACGGGCCCACTCGATGACGGCAGCGTGATCGACTGCGTGGACGGTCCCGGCGCCGTGTCGAGCTGCCAGCAGCGCGAGGATGCCGCAGCCCGTGCCGATGTCAGCGACCACTGCCCCCGGTCGGAGCGCAACGCTCAGCGCACGCTCGTAGGCGTCGACGCGCACGGCATCGGCGAGCATCCGTTCCTGATGCCAGGCGTCGGAGAAGAGGCGCTCGTTGCGCACGGCGTAGACGTCGCGCTCGTGCGGGTCGTAGTAGACACGCCGGAGGAGATCGTTGGAGCGTGCTCGACGGCGCAACGCGTCCTTGGTTGCTGCCAGGCGTGGTCGCATCGAGCGATAGAGATCGAACAACATGCGAAGTGCCGGTTCGGCCAGTCGTCGGACATCCATCTCGGTCTCCTTCGGGGAGCCTGGCTCTCTCATGCGGTCGTGCGGTGCGCAAGGCGCCGCGCCCGCCCTCGGATGTGCTTGGCCTGCTCGAGCGCCTGCGGCCCCCAGCCCCAGGAGCCTTCGAGCACGCCCAGCGGCCACACCCCGTCAGCCCACCGCATCTTGTACGCAGCGGTGTGGCGACCGAGATCGACCCAGCGGACATCACCACGTCGCGCATATGTTTCGATCATCCCGCCGAGTAGCACGTTCCCTGCGCCACGGAATGCCGGGTCGCTGTCGTCGCGTCCCGACTGGTAATCCAAGACGTGGTCCCCGACCTCGAAGACGGCGTCGACGGCGATGATGTGATCACGCTTCGCAACGACGTGTAGAGCGAACTCTCCACGTTTGATGCCCACTCGCGCAGCAGCACAGAACGGATCGAGGTTCCTTCGAAAGGTGGATCGCTGCTGATGCTGGGCGACGTGGAGTCGCCTCAGGGCCGCGAGCCCTTGCTCGGTCTCGTCCGGACGTAGCTGGCGATAGTGATAGCCAGCGTCATCGAGCCGACGAGTGGGGCGATACAGGTCGCGACGAAAACCTCGGCTCCGCCGCTGCAGCAACTCGTCGAGGTCGGAGGGGACGTGAACATAGGGGTTCCCCGGCAGTTCGTGTCCATGCATACGAGGGGGGAGTGCGGTCTGCAGCCGCGAGTGTTCACGGAGACCGTCGAAGGCGACGATCCCATGGCGCTGTGCACGAAACCACGAGCGCAGGGTCGCCTCGACCGTGTCCCGGTGCCCAGAGCGGGCAACGACATCCACGTGCACGGGACGGAAGTCGGCCCCGGCGAGGCGGAAGTACGGGATGCCACGTCGCCGTCCCAGCTGAAGCGGGATCCCTCCGAGTACCTCGCCGTCGTCGAGCACCAGGACCGCGTGGTCGTCGGCGCTGGCGACAGCTTCCAGCCACCATGAACGCAGGAACGGTGAACGAGGGGCAGGTTGACGCTCGACGATCGCGTCCCACCTCGAAGCGAGGGAGCCGAACTCGCGCGCCCTCACCAGGCTGACCTCAAGCATCGCCTGCCGCCTTGTGCGCGGTGCCGGACCGCCCAGGCGTGGCACTGCGCAGGCCCGCCGCGAGCCGCTTCGCTCGTGGGATCCACACGGGCGCCCAGCCGCGGGTCGAATGGAGGCGCACGACCGGACGAACCGTGTCCGTGAAGCGTCGCTTCCAGGACACGAAGCCGTAATGGAGGTCGAGTTCCGCCACATCGCGGGTGCAGGCGTCCTCAATGATCGCAGCCACCAACACGGTGCCGGCTCCGCGGGCGGCGTCGCGTGCGACATCGCGGCCGCCCTGGAAGTCGTTGATGTACGGACCGACCTGGAACATGGCTTCGATGGCGATGATCTCGTCATCTCGAGCCAGCACGTCGAATCGAAACTCGCCGGCCGCCGCTCCCGCATAGGCGATCCGTGCGAAGGTGTCGAACCACGGCAGGAAGTCCGAGTCGTCGCCGTGACGCATCCGATGGAGCCGGTACAGCGCAGTGAGCCCGACACCGTTCTCATCGGGTGCCAAGACGCGGTGCCGGTACCCCGCCTCCTCGAGGCGCCGTCGATCACGCTTCAGGCCCGAACGGAAGTTGCGTGAACGCCCAGCCAAGTAGGAGCCGAAGTCGCCCGGAAGCTGGACATACGGGGCGTCGCCGATCGCGGTGATGGTCACGTTCCCTTGCACGACGTGCGGGAGCCGGCTTGCGGGTCGGAGGTCGAAGAGGTCGACGACGAGGTTGCGGTGGCTGGCGAACCATTCGGCGACCAGCGCGGCAACGACCTCCTCGTGACCGGGTGTGGAGAGGAGGTCGAGTGAGGTCGCGCACTCCTGGGGAAACCGCACGACCGGGGTTCTGAGCCCGGTGCTCGTTCGCAGATCCACAACGAGCCCGCCGAGGAGCGTCTCGCCGCGGCGGACCAACAGGTAGCGAAGGAACGAGGAATCGCGGGCCTCCAACGCCCAGGAGCGCCACAGCGGTGTCGGCGGATCACCTTGAGCCACGAGCGCATCCCACTGGGGCGCCCACTCGCGTAGGCGGTCGGTGACCTCCAGCCGCACGATGGAGCGGGTCGGAGCGCCGCCGACGCGTGCTCCGGCCTGGCCCACGACGCGCGCCGCCGTCTGATCCTCGCGGGCGTCAATCCTCATCGCGTCCCCCGTGTCGGTGTTCGCCTGTGAGCGCCACGCGTGGTCGCAGCGCGCGTCCGATGCGTCGGACACGAGGCACCCATACGGGAGCCCAGCCGCGGGTTGCGTGCAGCCGGCTCACGGGGCGGAGCTGCTCCGTGAATCCGAGCTTGTAGGCATCCGCCTGCGGCTGGAGATCGAGCTCCCGTAGTCCGCGCTGGCTGCCGGTCGCGACGATCTCCGCGAGCAGCACCAGGCCCGCCCCCTGGTGCTCGCGCGTCACGGTGTCTCTGCCGCCCTGGTAGTAGTCGGCCCGCCCGGCGACCTCGAACACCGCATCGATGGCGATGATGTCCGCATCGCGCTCGAGCGCGTGGAACGTGAGCTCGCCGACGGCGACGCCGGCGCGGGCAACCCGGGAGAAGGCCTCGAACCTCGGCAGGAAGGTGGAGCGCTCTCCGTGGCGCTGGGCGTGGAGCCGGTGGAGCTCGCTCAGCGCCCGGTCGGTCTCGTCCGCATGGAGCACGCGGTGGCGGAAGCCGGCCTGCTGGAGGCGACGCCGGTTCCGGCGCAGGTTGGAGCGGAAGTTCGCCGACCTGGTCGCGAGGTAGTGCTCGAAGTCGTCGGGGAGCGAAACGTAGGGCGAGTGGCCCACCTGCGAGAGCGTCGGGGTCGCGCCGACGACCCCGGGCAGTCGACCCGAGGGAACAAGGCCCCAGAGATCGATGATGGCGTTGCGGTGCGAGCGGAACCACCCGGCGACGTGGTCGGCGACCTCCTGCTCCTTGCCGGGGACCGCCAGCAGGTCGGCGTGGCTCGCCGCGGCTGCGGGCAGCGTCACGACGGGGATGGCGAAGCGGCGTGTCGCGCGGACCGTGACCGTCAGGCCGCCGAGCAGTCGACCCTCGTCGACGACGAGGAGGTAGCGCAGGTCGGGTTCCTCGCGTGCCACGAGCGCCCACGACCGCCACATCGCGTTCGGCGGGTCGGCGGCGGCGACGAGCGCGTCCCACGCAGGCGCGAGCTCGCCGAGCCGGTCGGTGACCTCGAGGTGTGCCATGCTGCTCCCTTGGTGGTCAGCCCGCCTCGGGCCACGGGTGATGACTGACCGGCGGGGGACACGACCCGTCACCCGACACCGTTGCGGCCACGGCCCCCCGCGTTGTCGTCCCACCCGCGAGCCCCCGCAGCCGACGCTCCAGCTCGACCAGGTGTGGTCCGGGCCGGTAGTGCTCGGACCGGGATCGCGCCGCCGCGGAGGCGGCGCGGTACCGGTCCGGATCCCGAAGGTCGCCGAGTGCGCGGTACCAGCCGTCGTGGTCCTCGCGGTGCACGAAGATGCCGGCCGGGCCCAACGACTCGACGAGCCCGGCGGTCGGGTGCGCGACGGTGGGGATGCCCGAGCTGGCAGCCTCGAGCGCGACGCGACCGAACGACTCGCGGCGCGAGGGCATCAGCAGCACCCGTGTACGGGAGTAGATGTCGCGAACGTCGTCGACCGGCTCGGCGATGGTCAGGTTCGCGAGTCCAGGCGGTGGCACCAGCTGCTGCCCCCAGGTGCCTCGAACACCGAGGAACTGCGTGTCGGGCAGCTCACGGGCGAGGCGGAACAGGAGCGGAGCGCCCTTGTCCTCGCTGAGGTTGATCAGGGTCACCGTCTCGCCCGGCGTGGTGCGGAAGCGATCCGGATCCACGGACGGCGGCACCACCGCCGCGGCCCGGACGCGGTCGGCCTCCCGCTCGCGGATGTGCTCGCTGTTGAACACGACGAGGTCGGGCATGCCCACCTCCGGCAGCATCCCGGCCTCACGTACGAAGTACACGACGGGACGCCCGGCCGCTCGTGCCAGGCGAAGCGCCTTCCTGGCGGTGGGACGATGCTGGGTGAGCACCACGTCGCAGTCGCGGTAGGCCGCCTGGATCCCGCCGGATCGGTGGCATGCGCGGACAGGCACCCCATCGACGACTCGATCGCTGCCGCTCTCGTCGAGCACGACGCAGCGGTGTCCGTGCGAGGTCAGATGAGCGATGACGGCCCGCAGGGACTGCTCGGCGCCGCCGATCCGGTCGGGCACGTAGAAGGGCACGTGCACGAGAATGCGCAAGGAGTCCCCCGGCGGCCGCGGTCGCCGGTAGGTGCCGCGCACACAGGCCAGCTGCCAGGCCCCGCGGCGGGCCAGCCTGTGCAGGCTCGGCTGGGCGCGCAATCGTTCGCGTAGCTCATGCAGGGTCGCTGACGCTGCCGAGGCCGTGGCGCTCATGGCGCGACTCGGAACCGGTTGGCGACACGCCCCGTCAGCCTCGGGGAGACCATGCCCATGCTGAGCAGGACGCGCTGCCGCGCGGAGGGTCCCCGCTGCCGAAGCAGCGTCATCGTCCCACGCCGATCGGTGAGCTCCGATTGGAGCTCATCGGCCCACATGTGGATGCGGGCGCGCGCCTGCAGCATGTGGAGCAGATGGGCATTGCGTTGGAGGCTCTGCATCGCCAGGCGTCGTTCCCGTTCGTCGAGGTCGTCGCGCGCCAGGGCACGGCGGATGACCTCCATCCGCCAGGAGATCATCTCCGGCCGCTTCGACGACATGTTGGCGCCGTGATGACGTCGGTGGAGGAAGCAGCCGTCGACAGAGCCGGCCCGTGAGCCAGCGAGGATGAGGCGCATCCAACATTCGTAGTCCTCGCAGAAGCGCATCCCCTCGTCGAAGCCGCCGATCTCGTTCATGCGTTCCCGACGTACCGAGACGCCCGTGAGCAGCAGGTTCCGCTGCACGATCGCCGCACGCTGGTCCTCGCGGTCGAACGGCTGCCGCTCGCGGTGCCGGTACAGCACCTCGCCGGTGCTCTCGTCGTAGCCGAGAGCGTCGAGCTCGAGGAGGTCGAGACCAGGATCGCGCACCGCCGCGTCGCGCAGTGCCTCGAGTGCCTGCGGATCGAGGTGGTCGTCGGCATCGAGGTAGAGCACCCAGTCGCTGCTCACCTGCGCGGTCCCGGTGTTGCGTGCTGCCGCGAGGCCCCGGTTGGGCTGCCGCACGAGCTCGACCATGCCGAGATCATCCGCGACCGCGCCCTCGAGGTCGTCCTCCGAGCCGTCGTCGACCACGACGATCTCCTCGGCCGGCTCGGACTGGGCGGCGAGCGATGCGAGGGCGTCGCCGATCCGCGCCGCCTCGTTGAACGCCGGGACGACCACGGCCCAGGTGGGCCGATGTGAGGTTCCGTATGCCTCTCGGGTCATCCCATGCGCTCCCCTGTCGCGTGTGCCACGTCGCACGGCATGCTCACCCTGCGGGAAACGTGCTCGCCGCAAGCGAGCGGAACCCCGGTGTGTCTCGAAGCAGTTCGGCGTAGGTGCCGATGCCCACGATGCGTCCGTGCTCGAGGTACACGATGCGGTCGCAGCGCTCGAGCGTCGTCAGGCGGTGGGCGACGAGGACGACGGTCCGGTCACGTCGAACCTCGTCGAGTGCACGCATGAACTCGCGCTCGGTGCTGTTGTCGAGTGCCGAGGTGCCCTCGTCGAGGATGAGGAAGCTGGCCCGCCGGTACAGCGCCCGTGCGATCGCGATCCGCTGGCGTTGCCCTCCGGAGAGGCGTACCCCGTCCTCACCCGCCATCGTCTCGACACCCTCGGGGAGGCTCGCCGTGAACTCGCCGAGCTGCGCGAGGGCGAGCGCCTGGGCCACCTGGAGGTCGTCGATCTCCTCGTCGGGCATTCCCAGAGCGACGTTGCGCCGCAGCGTGTCGTCGGTCAGGAAGACCTGCTGGGGCACCACGGCGAGCTCGGCCTGCCATTCGCGCTCGAGATGCCTCAGGTCATGGTCGTCGACGGTCACGGTGCCACGCGTCGGATGGAGCAGGCCTGCCATCAGATCGACGAGCGTGCTCTTGCCACTGCCGGTCGGGCCGCAGATGCCGACCGTCTCTCCGAAGCGGATGTCGAGGTCGATGTCGTGCAGGACGGGTGCGTCGTCAGCGTGGTAGGCGAAGGAGACACGGCTCAGCCGCAGTCGTGACCAGGGCAGCTCGTTCTCCGGCGGTGGTCGAAGTGGGGCGTTGTCCGCCTGCCGAGCGAGCTCCTCTGCCACCGCGTCGACGGGAGCATGGGAGTAGCGGATCTCATTCATGCTCGAGACGATGCTGTTGAGCGTGGGCTGGAGCCTCAGCCCCGCGTAGGCGAACACTCCCAGAACCGACAGCACCTCCTCGGTGCCGCGCCCGGTGAGCACGGAGGCGCCGAACAGCGCGAGGATGAAGCTGACGAGCGTCGTCTCCATCACGTGCCGGGGGAGCGCCAGCATCGTGCCCCGCTGGTAGGCGGCACGGGCGAGCGCCCGGCGACTCTGGCCGAACTCCTCCGAGAAGTAACGCTCCCGGGCGAGCAGGCGAATGTCGCGGAAGCCGTGCAGCGCCTGCTGCAGCGCCTGCAGTGTGCGCCCCTCCATGACGTGCACCACGTGGCCCGTGTGACGCAGGCGAGGTTGGATGAAGAACAGCAGCACCGCGGCCGAGCCCCCGATCACGCCGATCGCGAGCAGCGTCGCTCCCGGGGCGACAGCGAGCATGACGATCACGAGGCCGGCGACCAGCAGCACGTCGGCCGCCAGCTTGGTGACCGGCAGCACGGCGCTCGAGATCATCGACCCGACCGCGGACGTGGCGTTGCGGATCAGGTCCGCGGTGTTGCGGCGGACGCTGTCGACGTAGGGCATCCCGAGGTAGCCCAGCACCATTCGGGTCGACAGTCGCGCCCCGAGGGACTGTGCGATTCGCTGCTGGCTGTAGGTGACGAGAACCTGGAACAGTGCCCGAGTGACGAAGAACACGGCCAGGAACACGATGACGAGCAGCAGGAACTGGTCGTCATCGACGCCGGGGAACCAGCCCCTGAGGTCCCCGAGCAACGGCAGTTCGACGTTGGCGTCCGTGCTCACGATCAGGCCGATGAGCACGA
The DNA here is from genome assembly GCA_007123425.1 of Nitriliruptoraceae bacterium. Taxonomy (GTDB): domain Bacteria; phylum Actinomycetota; class Nitriliruptoria; order Nitriliruptorales; family Nitriliruptoraceae; genus SKLC01. The sequence continues at coordinate 5,901 of SKLC01000184.1, read as the reverse complement.
AGACGAGGACCGCGCCCAGCATCTCGAGGCCACTCGACAGCAGGCCCATGACCGCCAACGCAACCCAGCGCAAGGGGCGATCACCGCGGATGATCTTCAGCGTCTGTGCGATCGTGTAGAGCACAACGCCCCCTTGGGCCCTCGGCGGATCCGTCCGCTGGGGACCTGTCGACTCTCCCCTGAGACCAGAGGGATCGTACGGAGGCGGGATCTGGCCTCTGTGTCATCTTCCATCTCCGTCTGGCCCTCGGGCAGCCGAGTCGCGGAGCCGGTGGCATCCTCGCCCACACCGGCCGCACAGGACGTCGGTGCGAGTCGGTCTCGCTGGCCGTGGAGAGGTGCATCATGTCCGCGTCGACGCAGGGCAGGGGGTCCCCCATGCACGTCGCCGCGGTGGTCGCCACCTACCCCAAGCTCTCGGAGACCTTCGTCCTCGACCAGATATCGAGGCTGACTCGCGCCGGTCACCGGGTCACCGTGATCGGCACCCCCGCGGGCACAGACCTCGCTGGTGGCGCGCCCGGGGAGCTCGTTGCGCGGCGTCCGTTCCCTGATGCGCCCCGACACCTCCAGCGGGTGGCGCGGCAGCGTCGTCGGCGCGTGGCGGCGCAGCTGGAGCTCGCCGTGCGGGCTCCCGGCGCCACCCGCACCCTGCTCGTGCGGGGGCCACGGGACGGGTTCGTGCGGTGGCGAACGATCGAGACGTTCCTGCCCCTGCTGCGCATCGGCCCCCCCGATGTCATCCACGCGCACTTCGGGTGGTTCGGGGCACATGCCGCCGAGGCCGTTGCTGCGATGGGGTGGAGGACTCCGGTGGTGACCTCGTTCCACGGTGCCGATCTGAGCACGTACGTGCGCCGCCACGGTGCGCAGACCTATCGGCGGCTCTTCGAGACGGGAACGCTCTTCCTCCCGGTGAGCGAGCACTGGCGTGACCGGCTCCTTGCGATGGGCGCGCCCCCCGAGAGGACGCTCGTCCACCACATGGGTGTCGATCCCGACCGCTTCCCGTACCGGGAGCGGACGGAGGTAGGCGACGGGTCCCTTCGCGTGCTCTCCATCGGCCGTCATGTGGCGAAGAAGGGGTTCGACGTCGGGCTGCGAGCGATCGGCCTGCTCCGGGCACGAGGCGTCGAGGTCACCTACACGGTCGTGGGCGAGGGTCCGCTTCGATCAGAGCTCGAGAGCACGGCGAAGCACAATGGCCTGTCCGCGCCAACGGTCCGCTTCACGGGGGCGCTGTCACCGAGTGCCGTGCGGGCGGAGATCGACCGTCACGATGTCCTGCTGGCGCCGAGCGTGACCGGGCCGGACGGGGACTGCGAAGGGATCCCGGTCGTGCTCATGGAGGCGATGGCATCGGGGCTCCCGGTGGTCGCCTCCCGCCACAGCGGCATCCCGGAGCTCGTGATCGACGGCCACTGCGGACTACTGGCGCCCGAGCACGACGTGGGTCGTGTCGCTGCGCATCTCGAACGGCTCGCACTCGACCCTGCCACGTCGCGACGGCTCGCCCGTAGCGCACGCCGCCGGGTCGAGCAGGACTTCCACGCAGCCGTCCTCGCCCGCCGGTTCGAGCAGCTGCTGGCCAGCGTCGTCGGGGGTGGTCATGCCGGTGTGTTGGACGCCACAACGCGCGACCCTGCAGCCACTTAGTGTTCGTCCGACGGTCGTCGATGCTCGGTCGAGGTCCGAGGGCGACGGCAGGAACCAGCGGTGAGCAGGGGGCGGGCCTTGACGCAGGACGCGCGGACATGCTCGAAACCGGCCCGCGCCGGGGGTGGCCTCGGCCCGGCGTTCGGTGGGCCGTGAACAGCGGAACGCGCGTGCCTGTGGCGCCCGGGCGGGTCTCGACCGGAGCGCGCCCGGGACGATCGCAGCAGTCCGGGGACGCGCCGCAGCCGATGCCCACGCCGACGGGTTCGTCCGGTGCGTCACCCCCCGCCCCCGGCACTGGTCCGCGACCGCGTCAGGCGACGGTGGCCGGCATCGTGCGGCGCCACTGGCTGGCCACCGTGCCGATGCTCCTGCTCACGATCCTCGTCGTGGGGTTGCTCGAGTCAGGTCGCCCGGTCGTCTACGACGCGTCATCGAGCCTGCTGTTGGCCAGCCCGGAGGTGGACCCCGGCCGCTTCCCCGACAGCGAGTCCACGCTGCGGACGCTCGCTGAGCGGCTGGGTGGATCCAGCATGGACGACGAGCTCGGGTGGGACTCGGACGACCTGCAGGCGGTGACGGTGGACGAGCGGACGCTGGAGCTGATCGTGCGGGGACCCAGCACGTCGGAGACTCGTGAGCGGCTGGCTGACGTCAGCGAGTGGATCGGGGAGATCCTCACGTCGATGCAGGCCGCTGCCGGCTATGCCCCTGCCGACCGGATTCGCATGCGGGTCATCGCCCCCGATCCGGTCCCCGTGGTCGATGTCGCCGGTGTGTTCGAGGCCAGCGCGCTGATACGTCTCGAGGACGCGGGGCCGGCGGATGCCAACCCGTACGGTTCCTCCGCGTCGACGCTCCGGCTGCTCCAGGTGACGGCGTCCAGCGATCGCGGGCAGCAGCGGCTGCGTGCATCGGTCGGCGACGACGCTGAGGTCCAGGTCCATGTGGACCCACGGGACCCCGCTCCGGTGATCCACGTCACCGCGTACGGGCTCCTACCCGAGTCGACCCTCAACGCCGTGCTCGCCGGGCAGCGGTTCCTCGAGGAGGAGATCGAGGCCCGGCAGGACCGGGCCGAGGTCCCACAGAGCGCACGCGTCTGGCTCGACCCGCTGTCCCGGCCGGTAGAGGCGAATCGCCTCACACCGCTGGTCGGGACGTCGTCGCTGCTGGCCCTGGCCGCTGGCTCGGTGCTGGCGGTCGGCGTCGCAGCAGCCGTGGACTGGCGTGTCAGGCGCCGACGCCCCCCGCCCCCTCGCACGGCGCCAATCGACGCGCACTGACGTCTCTGCACCACTTCGGACTGGAGCTGGCATGGACATCATCACCATCGTCCTGACCGTATTGCGGCGTTGGCTGCTGGTGGTGCCGATCCTGCTGGTCGCGCTCGCCGTGGCGGCGGTGGCCGAATCGCGAGCCGATCCGGAGTTCTCTGCGTTCGGGTCCGTTCTGCTGTCCCACCCTGAGCTCGATCCATCTCGCTTGCCGCTGACGAGGATGGAGGTCGACGGTGTGCTCGCCGATGTCGAGGTCGCCGCGGCGGATGGCGAGCTACCGGTCGGCGGGACCGAGGTCACGATCCTCCAGACGGGGGAGCAGACGGTCGAGGTGGTCGCGGTCGGTGCCTCGGACGAGGAGGTGACCGAGGGCACACGGGCGCTGCTCGACGCGATCTCGTCGCGGATCGCACAGATCCAACAGGACAAGGAAGTCCCCTCGGAGGAGCGCACGGAGGTCGTCGAGGTCGATCGCCAGCTGTCGGACTCGGAGGACCTCGCCCAGGTGGAGATGGTGCGCACCCTGTACCTCGACGATCCGACGGTGGGCATCGACAATCCCTTCGGTGCGAGTGCAGAGACCGCCCGCGTGCTGGAGGTGGCACTGGAGAGCGATGCAGGACGGCTCGCCTTGGCGCAGGACGTCGGCCACCAGGTCGACTTCGACATCTCCCAGGCCGACCGCGATGCCGCGCCGATCGTGGGGATCGAGACCCTCGCCAGCTCGCAGGAGCAGGCGCTCGCCGACTTCTCCCACGTGGTCGACTCGCTCACGGCAGAACTCGACGCACGGCAGGCTCGTGCGCTGATCCCCGAGTCCCGCCGGGTCGTCGTCGAGGTCCTCGCGGCCCCGCAGAGCGTCGAGGACATCAGTCCGCCGATCTCGCGACTCGCCGTCGCGATCGTCGGGCTCGGCGGGCTTCTCGCCGTTGGGCTCGCCCTGCTCGTGGAGAGCGTCATGGCGCGCCGTCGCGGACGGCCGTCGTCGCGTGAGGTCGCCCGGGCGCAGGCACCGACAGGAGGCGGCCCCGAGTCGCCGCCCGAGGACCGCGTGCTAGCACGCGACGCAGCGCATGGTCGCTGAGGCCCCAGGAGCCTGGCCCCGGACCTCGCCGGCCCTGAACGACGACGCGAGCCCCCGCTTCGACGTGGTCGCCTACCTGACGATCTGGCTGGTCCTCCTGTTCGGCATCAACGCGCGTCAGGTCGTCGGCCCGCTGGGGGCGATCGGAAGCCCGGCGCTGCTCGTCGCCGTTCCCGCGCTGCTGCTGTGGGCAGGGGGCTGGATACTGCCGGCATCCGGGCTGGACCGACGACCACACCCGTTGCGCCCTGTCCTCCTGCTCTACCTCTGGACTCTGCTGGCCTCGTTCGTGGTCGCCTACGGACGCCCGCTCAGCGAACTGGAGGCCAGCGGCGCGCTGCGTGCCCTGGTCAGTTCGCTCGGCCTCGTCGGTGTGGCGCTGCTGGTCGCCGACGGCGTGGGGTCGCTGCGTCGGCTCGAGACGCTGCTGCGTCGCGTCGTGGTAGGGGTGACCTTCGTCGCGGTGCTCGGGCTGCTGCAGTTCGTCACCGGACGGCCACTGCAGCCGACGATGCCGGGACTGAGCTGGAACAGCGAGCTGCTGGCCGTGGTAGAGCGGTCGATCTTCGGCCGCCCCTCGGCCACGACGATGCATCCCATCGAGTTCAGCGTCGTCACCGCTGCCGCGCTGCCGCTGGCCGTGCACTTCGCGCTCTACTCGCGCCGACTCGCCACCCGACGCAACATGGCTGTGCTCACCGCCCTGCTCGTCGTGGCCGTGCCGCTGTCGATCTCCCGGTCCGGCCTGGTGGCGCTGGGAGCCGCCATGCTCGTGGCGTCGTTCGCCTGGTCCTGGCGCCGACGCCTTCAGGCGGCGCTGCTCTCGGTGATCGCGGTCCCAGTTCTCTGGCTCGGTATCCCGGGCCTGGTCGGCACGTTGATCGGACTGTTCACCGGCACCGAGGACGACCCCAGCATCCAGGCTCGGCTGGATCGCGGCCCGAGCGTGATGGCGTTGATCCGTCAGCGGCCCTGGCTGGGCCTGGGCAACGGCACCTGGAGCGTGGAGGAGTACTTCCTGGTCGACAACGAGCTCTGGGTGACCACCCTGGAGATGGGCATCCTCGGCGCGATCCTCACTGCATTGGTGTTCGTGACGGGGGTCGTCGCGGGCATCCTCATCAAGCATCTCCCCGGTGTCGACGAGCGCACCGGCCACCTCGCTCATGCGGTGGCGGCGAGCATTGTCGGCATCACCGTGAGCTTCCTCACCTTCGACGCCTTCCACTACCGGATCGTGACCGGCATGCTGTTCGTGCTGATCGGGGCGGTGGGGGCCCTGTGGCGTCTCGTCGGAGGTCTCGATGCAGCTCGGGCTGTGAGCGCGGCTCGAGCGGCGGTGAGCCGGGGGCGCTGATTTCGGTCGCGTAAGCCATGTGCTTTGTCTCGACCGGTCGGACGGACCGGCGCACCGTGCGCCCGTCCCAAGCGCGTACCGGACGGCGGCGAGCTCCGGTGCGGCCAGGGGGCCGCCCGTCGCGCCCCACGCCCCCCAGCTGTCCCAGAGCGGACGGGCCGAGTGAATCTGGTGGCGGCAGGAACTCGCGCACCCTGCGTGTGTCAAATGACGCGGGGCGTGCTTCTCAACTGGCGTGACGAGCCTGTCGATCCGCTTCAGCGGCACGGATACCCCCCCGGTCCGTGCTGCCCGGGCGGGATCTCAGGGGATCTCGCCCAGGCCGCCCCCGGTTCCTGCTGGAAGGCTCGTCATGCCCCTCGTCGCTTCGCTCTCCCGATCTCATCACGCGCCGATCGGCCGCCCCTTCGCGCTGGCCACGCTGCTGGCGCTGGTGCTCACTCTGCTGGCGCTCCCCGGCAGCCCGCCCACCGCGAACGCGCATCCGGGCCCCGCCGACATCGTGGATGCGCAGGCGTCGGATG
>SKLC01000013.1 GCA_007123425.1 Nitriliruptoraceae bacterium | reverse complement strand
TGCCGGGATCGCCGATGAGCTCCCCGCCGTAGGCGCCGAGCGCCGACGCGCCCACCCAGGCCACCAGGACGGTCCAGCCGGCCAGGCGGAAGCGGCGCGTGCGGTCCTGCTCGCCGCGGCCCAGCGCCAGGGCCACCGACTCGTCGACCACGAGGTAGCCGTCGAGCAGCCGCCGCAGCCGCGATCCGCCCGGAAGGTGCGCGGCGATGGCGAACCCGAAGGCGACGTAGCGGGCGTTGACGAGCAGCCCGGCCGCGGCCCCCGCCAGCGGTGCACCCCCGGCGGCCAGGACCCCGATGAACGCGAACTGGGAGCCCCCGGCCAGCACCGCCACGCTCATCGCCGTCGCCAGCCACGCCGGCACCCCCGCCGCGACCGCGAGCACGCCGTAGGAGACCCCGTAGGCGGCCACGGCGGCGCCGATCGGCAGCGCCTCGACGAGGATCGACCGCGTCGGAGCGCCGTGCGCTGGTGTCCGGGATTCCGAATTCATCGTCCGGTAGGCTGGACCATGGGGCTCGCGTTGTCCAACCGTGTGCCACCGGTGCGCACCGGGCCCGGTGGTGCGACGGGGGGAGCGGGTCGCGTCGATACGTCCGGCGCGGCGGCCCCGAACGAGATGCCGAGGCCACCGGAGCCCGCAAGGAGACGATGGTGCTCGAGGGACGCCGCCCCGCACCCGCCTACGACGCCGCACAGCTGCGCGCGCGTGTGGCCGCCGCGGTCCGGGAGCGGCGCAGCGCGGCGGGGGACAGCCTCGCGGACCTCGCCGCCCGGGCGGGGATCGGCAAGTCGACCCTGCACGCCATCGAGTCGGGCGACGCCAACCCCAGCATCGAGACCCTGTGGGCGCTGGCCAACGCGCTGGGCGTGCCATTCGGCGAGCTGCTCGACCCCTCCGTGCCCGAGGTGCGGGTGGTGCGGGCGGGCAGCGCGCCGGCGGTGGAGTCCGAGCAGGCCGGCCTGCAGGCCCACCTGCTGACCGCCACCAGCCGCGGCGGACGCACCGAGCTCTACACCCTCGACCTCGAGGCGGGCGGCTCCCGCGAGGCCGACGGCCACACCGCGGGGTCGATGGAGCACGTGCTGGCCATCGCCGGACGGCTGCGGGTGGGGCCCCGGCGCGACCCGGTCGAGCTCGACCCGGGCGATCTCGTCTCCTTCCCGGGCGACGTGGGCCACCGCTACGAGGCGCTCGAGCCCGGCACCCGCGCGCTGCTGCTGATGGAGTACCCGTGAGCACGCACTGCCCACCCCCGGCCGGCCCCGGCGCCGTTGGGTAGCGTGTCGGGTCGCCTCGTTGCACCCGGGCCGCTCGACCCGCCCCGCACCTCACCTCACCGGGTCGTCGCCGCGCCCGCCACCTCTCGCACTCGAAGGAGTCCCACGTGCCAGCCGTCAGCGTCGAGGGCGTCGAGAAGCACTTCGGCTCCACCGTGGCCCTGGCCGGCGTCGACCTCGAGGTCGCCCAGGGCGAGATCCTCGGCCTGCTCGGGCCCAACGGCGCCGGCAAGACCACCCTCGTGCGGGTGCTCTCCACGCTGCTGCCGCCCACGGCCGGGCGCGCGCGGATCTTCGGGCTCGACGTGGTCGACGAGGCGCCCGAGGTGCGCCGCCGCATCGGGCTGACCGGCCAGCAGGCCGCGGTCGACGAGATCCTGACCGGCCGCGAGAACCTGCGCATGTTCGGCGAGCTCTTCCACCTCTCGGTGGCCGGCGCCCGGCGACGCGCCGACGAGCTGCTCGAGCGCTTCGACCTCGTCGAGGCCGCCGACCGCCCCGCCCGCACCTACTCGGGGGGCATGCGCCGCCGGCTGGACCTCGCCTCCAGCCTGCTCGTGCGCCCGCAGCTGCTGTTCCTCGACGAGCCCACCACCGGCCTCGACCCCCGCTCGCGCAACGCGATCTGGGAGGTCACCCGCGAGCTGGTCGACGAGGGCACGACCCTGCTGCTGACCACCCAGTACCTCGAGGAGGCCGACCAGCTCGCCGACCGGATCGTGGTGATCGACCACGGCCGGCTGATCGCCGAGGGGACCGGCGACGACCTCAAGGAGCAGGTCGGCGGCCAGGTCGTCGAGGTCCTGCTGGCCTCCGCCCACGACCGTGCCGCGGCGATGGAGGCCCTGGGCTCGGCCGCCCACCCGGTGGGCGAGGTGCGGGTCCAGGTGGGCGTCGACGGCCACGACGCGCTCACCCGCGTCTCCGAGGTGGCCCAGGCCCTGGACCGCGCCGCGCTGACGGTGCGCGACCTCGGCCTGCGCCGGCCCACCCTCGACGACGTGTTCCTCCAGCTCACCGGCGGGCCGCCCCCCGGCGCCGAGCCTCCCGCAGCGCCCTCCCCGAACGGGCAGAAGGCCGCACGATGAGCACTCCCACCTCCGCCTCCGCGCCCGCCGGCACCTCGTCGGGCGCCCCCACGCCCGGCCCCGACGGCGGGTCGCTGTACTGGCTGGTGCGCGACACCTGGTCGGTGACCAAGCGCAACCTGCGCCACTACGTGCGCCAGCCCCGGCTGCTGGTGTTCTCCACGATCCAGCCGGTGATGTTCGTGCTGCTGTTCTCCTTCGTCTTCGACGGGGTCGTCGGCGTGGCCCTGCCGGGCGGCGTGAGCTACATCGACTTCCTGCTGCCGGGCATCCTCATCCACTCCTCGGCGTTCCGCACCACCCAGACCGCGGTGGGGTTGGCCGAGGACCTCGAGCGCGGCGTGGTCGACCGGTTCCGCTCCATGCCGATGGCGCGCTCCGCGGTGCTCTCCGGGCGCACGATGGCCGACCTGGTCCGCAGCGTCGCCGTGCTGCTGCTGATGATCGCGGTGGGCTACCTCATCGGCTTCCGGTTCAACCAGGGCGTGCTGGCCGCCATCGGCGCGATCGCGGTCGTGGCGCTGTTCGGCTACGCGCTGTCCTGGATCTTCACCTACATCGCGATGGTGGTCCCGGGCGCCGAGGCGGTGCAGGCCGCCGGCTTCGTGGCGATCTTCCCGCTGGTGTTCGCCAGCTCGGTGTTCGTCCCGGTGGCGACGATGCCCGCCTGGATGGCCTCGATCGTTGCCTACAACCCGGTGACCCTGGGCGCGGACGCGGCCCGGGTGCTGGCCATCGGCTACCTCTCGGACGACTACGGCTCGGCGCTCGAGCCCATCGGCTGGACCATCGTGGTCAGCGCCGCGATCCTGGCGGTGTTCGTGCCGCTGGCCGTGCGCCGCTACCGCCGGATGACCTGAACGCGGCCTGCCGGCCACTTCGGGATACCGCCCAGTAGGGGGTACCCTCGAGATGGAGGCGCGGCGAGGGGCTGCGACGCCGCCCGCTCGCGGGCACCGCGCGGGACCTGTCGCGCCGACCGTCCGAGCACCCATCCCTGACGTCCCCCGACGTGCCCGCCCCCAGATCCGGGTCGTCCCCCATGGCGGACGGCGCCGACCACCGTCATGCTGGCCCGAGACGGTGTGCCCACGCGGCCCGTCACCTCGCTCGGCTCTCGCGCAGGAGGCACGGTGAACCACTTCGTCGACCGTGTCGCACGCCTGGCCACGGGGCGGCCCGCGGCGGTGCTGGTCGTGCTGTTCGTGCTCACGGTCGTGCTGGGCAGCTTCGCGACCCAGCAGGAGTTCGACGCGGACATGACCGCGTTCACGCCCGAGGGCGAGCTGCAGCAGCTCGAGGAGCGGGTGCGCGAGGAGTTCGGCGGCGGCGAGCGGCAGGTCCAGATCATCGTCGACGCCGGCCGCGGCGGCAGCGTGCTCAGCCCCGAGGGGCTGGTCCTGGCCGAGGCCATCGAGGACGCGGTCGTCGATCACGACGACATCGGCGACCTGCTCTACGCCTCGGGTCCCCGAGGCGGCAGCGGGGTCATCAGCTACGCCATGCCGCTGGCGGGCCAGCTGGCCCAGATGGGCATGGACGCCCAGTCCGCAAGCCAGCGCTTCGTCGACGCCGCCCGCGACGACGCGCTGGAGGGGGAGCAGGGCGAGCGGATCACCGCGCTGCTCTCGCAGGACTTCGACGGCGAGGACGCCCGCGGCGGGCTCGTGGTCGTCTCGCTGGACCCCGACGCCCCCCGCGAGCAGATCACCGCCGCCCACCTTGCCCTGGTCGACCTCCTCGGCGACGTCGACACGGGCTTCTACGACGCCGAGGCCTTCAGCTTCTCCATCGTGCAGGAGGAGATGGAGCAGAGCATGGAGACCGACCTCCCGATCCTGATGGGGGCGAGCTTCCTGCTCATCGTGCTGATCCTGGCCTTCCAGTTCCGCCGGGTCAGCGACGTCGCGATCGGCGTGCTGGGCCTGATGTCGTCGGTGATCTGGATGGCGGGCTTCTCGGTGCTGCTCGGGCCCGACTACCTGGGGATCACCGGGCCGTTCAGCCAGATCGCCATGGCGGTGCCGGTCCTGCTCGTGGGACTGGGCATCGACTACAGCGTCCACCTCACCTCGCGCTACCGCGAGGAGCGCGCGACGCGGGCGCCCGCGGTCACCGCGGCCCGCACCGCGGTGATCACCGTGGGCGTGGCCCTGTCGCTGGCGACGGTGACCACCGCCATCGGCTTCCTGTCGAACATGACCTCCCCGCTGCCGCCGATCGCCGACTTCGGCATCTTCGCGGCCGTCGGGATCGCCGCCGCGGCGGTCGTGCTCGGGCTGCTGGTGCCGGCCGCCCGGGTGCTGCTCGACCGGCGCAAGGACGGCCTGGCGCGTGCCGGACAGGTCACCGCCGAGCCCCGGCAGCTGCCCGGCCTG
>SKLC01000433.1 GCA_007123425.1 Nitriliruptoraceae bacterium | reverse complement strand
TCGGCGGCAGCGCCAGCGCCACCAGCGCCCCGATCAGCGGCCAGAAGTCGCCGCCCACCCAGTCGACGCGCAGCGCCAGCAGCCAGAACAGCACGATCAGCCCAAAGGACGGGATGGCGCGGCCGAGGTTGACCAGCGCCGAGGCGGCGGCCTCGGCACGGCGGTGGTGGGCGAGGAACAGCGCGGGCGGCACGGCGATCGCGACCGCCAGCAGCATCGTCACCACCGTCGCCCAGATGTGCTGGACGCCGCGGAAGGGCACGCTCTGCGGGTCGGCGTAGGTCCAGCGGCCGGGCTCGGTGAACCAGGCCACCGTGTCGACGAGCAGCTCCATCAGGCCTCGGCCTTCCGCCGGGACCAGGGGGTGAGCGCCCGCTCGGTGCCGAGCAGCAGCAGGTCGAAGACGATCGCGAGGAACACGGAGCCCACGACCCCGACGACGATCATCGTCGGGAACGTGCCCGGCAGCCGGAAGCCGGTGAGGATCAGCTGGCCGAGCCCGCCGCGGCCCAGCAGCGCCGCGACGGTCACCAGCCCGATCACGGTCACGGTGGCCACGCGGATGCCGGCGACGATCACCGGCAGCGCCAGCGGCAGCTCGATCTCGAGGAACCGGCGCCAGGGTCGGTAGCCCATGCCCTCGGCGGCGTGCAGCACCTCGGCGGGCACGCCGTCGATGGCGGTCACGATGTTGCGCACCAGCACCAGCACCGTGTAGGTCATCAGCGTCACGATCGCGGTCGCCGCGCCGAAGCCGGTGAACGGGCGCAGGAAGGCGAACATCGCCAGTGACGGGATCGTGTAGAGCAGGGCGCCGAGCGCGACGATCGGGCCGTAGGAGCCGCGCCAGCGCAGCGCGAGCGCCGCGAGCGCCATCGAGAGCAGCAGCCCGAGGCCCACTGACACGCCGGTGAGATACAGGTGCTCGACGGTGGCCTCCCAGATCCGGTCGAGGTTGTCCGGCACCCAGTCCGGCTCGAACAGGGGGCGCTGGCCGATCTGCGCGATCCCGGGGCTCACGAGATCAGCTCCGCCGCCACCTGCTCGATGCGCAGCAGGCCGCGGTAGGTGGACTCGCGGTAGACGACGGCGACGTTGCCGCGGGTGTTGACGATCGCGTCCACGGCCGTGCGCAGCGAGGCGTCGTCCTGGATCCAGACCCGGAAGTCGCGGGTGTCGTGCTCGCCGAGCGGCCGGGTCGGGTCGAGGTCGGCGAGCCACAGCCAGCCGCGCAGCCGCTCGCCGTCGAGCACCCCGACCCAGTCGTCGCCCGTGTCGGCGGCGATCTGCCGGGCCTCGTCGACGGAGGCGGAGGCGGCGACCATCGGCCCACGCTCGAGCGCCGCCTGGGTGACCGGGATGAGCGAGAGGCGCTTGAGCCCGCGCTCGTCGCCGAGGAAGGAGGCCACGAAGTCGTTGGCGGGCTCGCGCAGGATCGCCTCGGGGGTGTCGTACTGCTCGAGGACGCCGCCGACGTTGAGGATCGCGATGCGGTCACCGAGCCGGATCGCCTCGTCGATGTCGTGAGTGACGAACACGATGGTCTTGTGCAGGTCGCGCTGCAGGTCGAGCAGCTGCTCCTGCAGCCGATGGCGCACCAGCGGGTCCACGGCGCCGTAGGGCTCGTCCATCAGCAGCACGGGCGGGTCGGCGGCCAGGGCGCGCGCGACCCCGACGCGCTGCCGTTGGCCGCCGGACAGCTCGGACGGGTAGCGCTCGAGCATGTCGGCGTCGAGGCTCATCAGCTCGATCAGCTCCTCGACCCGGCCGTGGATGCGCGCCTTGTCCCATCCCAGCAGCCGCGGGACGGTGGCGATGTTGGCGGCGACGGTCTTGTGGGGGAACAGGCCGATCTGCTGGATGACGTAGCCGATGTCGAGACGCAGCCGGTGGGCGTCGGTGGCCATGACGTCGCGGCCGTCGACCTCGATGCGACCCTCGGTGGGCTCCACGATGCGGTTGATCATCTTCAGCGTCGTGGTCTTGCCGCAGCCCGACGGGCCCACGAGCACGACGACCTCGCCCTCGGGGACCTCGAGCGAGAGCCGGTCGACCGCCGGGTCCTGGGTACCGGGGAAGCGCTTGGTGACCGCGTCGAGGCGGATCATCGCATCAGGCACGGTGCTTGGCTCCCCGAGGTCGGCGATCCGGAGACTAGGTGGACGTCGTGTCGTGGGGGCGGTCGGCTGCCCCGTCCGGCCGCCGTTCCCTTCGTGGCGGGCCCTGCATCGGATGGCCGAGCCCGGCGGGCGCAGGACGGCTGGGGGAGTCATGGCCCTATGCTGCGCGGCCATGAGCAGCACCCCCGTGCCGGAGACCGACCCGCTCGAGCGGGTCCTGGACGGCGCGTCGCTGGTGGGGGCCGAGGTCGACCTGCGCTATCGGGTGCTCGGGGTCACGGTGGAGCCGGCCGCGGATCGAGATCCGCGTGGCGAGGTCGACGATGCACGTCTGCAGGTGCTGTGCCACCCGGTCTCGGCGGTGCTGAGCACGCTGGAGCGAAGGGTCGACGGGGCGACGCACCTGGAGACCTTCGAGGCCGACCAGCTGCCCGACGTCGCGGCCGCGTTCGCGGGCGCGACCCTGCAGGGGCCGGTGCTGGGCCGGCCGCAGCCCCAGCCAGGGGAGTGGGGCCCGCAGTTCAGCATGCAGGGCCGCTCGACCGCCCCCGATGGCCGTCGCAGGACGCTCACGCTCGAGGTCGCGACCGACGATGCGCGTCTGCGTCTGTTCGCACGCTGCGACACGATCGAGCTGCGGGACGCAGCCGGCCAGGAGGTCGCACCCGCCTGAGCGCCGCTCGACGCGTCGCTCCGCGCAGCGCTTCCGACGGGGCGGGCGAGCTCGAGTCGGTAGACGCCTGGTGATTCGCGGGCCACGGGGCCACCCGGCTGTGTGCGGGATGCCGCTGGGGGTGGGTCGAGGCCGAGTTGTCGGTGGCGTTCGACGTGTTCGGGCCGGCAGCGAAGCTCGAGCTGGTCGGGATCGGTGCGCCCGCCATCGTCCCAGGGCGGGTCGTGGTCGGCGTCACACCAGGAGGGTGGGGCCCCACAGTCGACACAGCCCTGGTCACGGGCGATCAGCCCCAGCCGCAGGTCGTGATCGGCGGTCCGCAGGGTCCGGCCCCGGGCCAGCGGGGTGTAGCCATCGAACAGCAGGGGGATGATCTTTCCCCCGTCGTCGGCGATGCGCCGCACGATCTCGGCGGGCAGCAGTGCTCCGGTCTCGGGAAGCAGCCCCGCCTGGTGGGGCAGCAGCGAGCCCACCGCGGCCCGGATGGCGTCGGGGTCGAGCCCGAGCGCATCCAGCAGCCCCGGGGTGTGGCAGGACGGATCGAACGAGCGCAGGTCGATGCACACCAGCGTGGTCGGCGCCGCACCGTGCACCTGGGGGGTCCGTCCCTCGGCGAGGACCCGCCGACCCAACCCCGCGAACACATCGTGCATGCGCTGTGCCCCGCTCCGCGAGTCGCCGCCCAGGTCGGCGCCTGCGGCATCCTGGCCGTCGGCAGTGCGCGTGCCACCTTCCCCGCCATCGGCATGCGCGTGCGTGCCGTGGGGGTCGTCACCCACGCGGCCGGCGTCGCCGGGGTCGTCGCCGCGGTAGGTGGCCTTGACCAGCGAGTCGAGCACGGTCCGCCAGGCCTCACCCACCTCGGGCAGCAGCGCCCCCTGGATCCCCACCAGCCCATCGGCCCGGGTGTGCAGCCGCAGCCCCCGGTCGGCCTCCTGGTGGGCGCGGCGCCGACGCAGCTGCTCGCGGTTGGCCGCCACCACCCACCGGGCCCGCTTGGCCACCTCATCCGGATGGGCCGTGCGCGCAAGCTCGACGAGGTCGTCCTGGGCGTTCTGCAGCGCCGTGATGTCCGAGGGCTGCCGCCGTGCCCGGGTGATCGCATCGGCCGCTGCCGGTCTGATCTGGCCCGCATCGAGCGCGTCCGCCAGCGATGGCAGCGCCTCCACCGCCCGGGCCCTCGACACCATCCGACGGGCCTCCGACCGCTCGATCTCGAGATCCTCGGCCAGCTGCGCTGCCGTGTCCCGCTGCCGCGCCGTGCTCGCCTCCCGGCGGCGGGCATCCATCAGCCGGATCGCGGCCGACCGCAGGCTCGCGGCCTCATCCAGCACCCCCTGCAGGGCCCGCAGCGTCTCCTCCGCCGACGTCGCACACAGCTGGTCACGCAGCCGCCCCAAGCCGCCACGGATGGTCGCGACCGCAGCGTCCATGTCGGCTGCGCCCATCCCGGCACCTCCCCTCCGCCGTGTGTGCACTTTCGAAGCTTGCCCCAGAATATAGATCAGGCGTTCGTGCATGTCAATCATTTTCATCCCTGCAGTGTCTATCCAAGCTGCGGCAGCACCGGGAAGGAAAGCCGCACACGGCCTCGCGTCGCGGGCGCCACCACCAACAGCAGGGCCGTCACGGGCGAGGGCGGGCCGACAGGGCCGGGCGGTGTCGAGCTCGAGCGCGACCCCGCCCCGCAGCCCGTGAGCGGCACCGGGGCTCAAGCGCGACCCCGCCCGGCAGCCCGTGAGCGGGACCGGGACTCAAGCGCGATCCCGCCCGGCAGTTCGTCAGCGGACCCGAGGATCGAGCACGACTCACACTGACGGGTCCGTGAGCGGTGCAGAGCCTCGAGCGCGAAGGCGCTTGTCGCACCGCGCTGACCTACGCTGCTCGTGGCCGTGGAGGTGAGACGTCGAGGGTCGTCGTCCTCGACCGCTCGCCGCCGGGGGCCGTGGACCTCGACCGCTCGCCGCGGTGGGCCGTGGACCC
>SKLC01000092.1 GCA_007123425.1 Nitriliruptoraceae bacterium | reverse complement strand
GCCGGCGCCCCGCCTCGCCGATGCGGTCGCGCAGGTGGGCGTCCCCCAGCAGGCGCGCCACGGCCGCGGCCAGCGGGTCCGGCTCCCCGGGCTCGACCAGCAGCGCCGTGTCGCCGTCACGACCCGCGACCTCCGGCAGCGCGCCGCCGGTGGTGGCCACCAGCGGGGTGCCGCAGGCCATCGCCTCGATCGCCGGCAGCGAGAAGCCCTCGTAGAGCGAGGGGACCACGGCCACCTCCGCCGAGGCGAGCAGGCTCGCCAACTCGTCGTCGCTCAGGCCCGAGCGGAACTCGACCGCATCGTCGCCCAGGCCCAGGCGCTTCATGGCCCGGTCGGCGGCGCCGCCCTCGTTGCGCTTGCCCACGATCACCAGGTGGGCGGGTCGCCGTGCGCGGACCGCGGCCAGCGCCTCGAGCAGCGGCACGAGCCCCTTGAGCGGGGCGTCGGAGCTGGCCGTGGTCACGATGCGGCCCGGCATGCGCTGGACGTCCTCGCGTGGCCGGAAGGTGCGCTCGTCGACGCCGTTGTGCACCACCTCGAGGCGCTGGCGGTCGACCCCGAAGGCCTCGACGATGTCGCCGGCCGACTGCTCGGAGACGGTCAGCAGGCGGGGCAGACGCCGGGCGACCCGTCCCTGCATGCGGGTGAAGCCGTACCACCGACGCAGCGAGAGCTTCTGCCACGGCGTGCGCGCGGCCTCCAGCGCCGCCTCGCGGTCGACCGTGATCGGGTGGTGCACGGTGGCCAGCACCGGCAGCCCGAGCCGCTGGATGCCGGTGAGCCCCCACCCCAGGCACTGGTTGTCGTGCACGACGTCGAACTCGTCGAGGCGCCCGGCGAGGTGGCGGCGCGCACGCAGGCTGAAGGTCAGCGGCTCCGGGAAGGAGGCCGTGCACATCCCCGCGTACTCGAGCGCGTCGATGGCATCGCGGAACTCGCCCGGACGCGGGATGCGGAAGGGGTGATCGTCGTTGTAGAGGTCGAGGCTGGGCAGCCTCGTCATCGACACACCGGCGTCGAGCTCGGGGTACGGCGGGCCGCCGATGACCTCGACCTCGTGCCCCAGCGCGGCGAGCTCCCGGCTGAGATTGCGCACGTACACGCCCTGCCCGCCGCAGTGGGGCTTGCCCCGATACGACAGCAGCGCGATGCGCAGAGGGCGCTGTTGCATGTGTCCTCCCCTCGCCGCCCGACGCGCTCGTGCCGGGTTGCGTGCTTCGACGACCACACCTGCCGGTCCAGGCGCCGGCGGCATCGACGCGCGGGAACATACCGCCTGGAACCCGTCAGGACGCAGCCGGGGCCCACGCCCGCCCCGGGATCCCGATGACGGGGACCGCCTCAGCCCGCGGTGGGCTCGGCGGCGATGGGCTCGCCCCGCAGCAGCCGGGCGGCGACCTCGCGCAGGTGATCGAGGTCGAAGGGCTTGGTCAGGTAGTAGTCGGCGCCGCTCGTCCAGCCCCGCCAGACGTCGGCGTCGTCGGCGAGCGCGGTGAGCACGATCGCTCGGCACCCCTCCCAGTCCTCCCGGGACCGCAGGTCGCGCAGGACCGTCAGGCCGTCGCGCCCGGGGAGCATGACGTCGAGCACGGCGAGGTCGGCCGGGGGCCCGTCGAGACGGGTGGCGGCGCTGGTCCCGTCGGCCACGACCTCGGCGTCGTGCCCCTCGAGGCCGAAGGTGAGCGCGAGCAGGCGGGCGACCGCAGGGTCGTCCTCGCAGATCAGCACCGTGGCCATTCCCACCTCCGCACCGCACACGCGACAGTGTCCTCAGATGTCGGCACACGGCGGGGGAACTTGAGCGCCCGTCACCCCGGCGACGTCAGCCGCGCAGCAGGGCCTGGGCCGTGTCGAGGTCGCGGGTGATCTGGGCGACGAGCTCGTCGGGGCCGTCGAACTTCTGCTCACCCCGCAGCCGGTGCTCGAAGGACACCGCCAGCGGCTGGCCGTAGAGCTCCACCTCGGCGTCCAGCAGGTGCGTCTCGACGGTCACCCCGGTGCCGTCGAAGGTGGGGCGCGTGCCCACGTTGGTCACGCACGGCCAGCGGCGCTCCCCCTGCCGGGCGTGGCCCGCGTACACCCCGTTGCCCGGCACCAGCAGCCCGGGCGGGACCGCGACGTTGGCCGTGGGCACCCCGATGGTGCGGCCACGACCGTCGCCGGCCACGACCTCGCCGACGACCTCGTGCGGGCGCCCGAGCGCCCGGGTGCTCCACGCGACGTCGCCGGCGGCGAGCCGGTCGCGCACGGAGGTGGACGAGATCGGCTCCCCGTCGAGCTCCAGCAGGGTGACGGCCTCGACCTCGTAGCCGTGGAGCTCCCCACCCTCGGCGAGCACCACCACGTCGCCGGCCGCGCGGTGGCCGAAGCGGAAGTTGGTCCCCACCACCACCTTGACCGGCGCCAGCCGGCCGACGAGGACCTCCTCGAGGAACGCCTGGGGCTCGAGCGCGGCGAGCTCGCGGGTGAACCGCAGCACCACCACCTCGTCGACGCCGCCGTCGTGCAGCCGCGCCACGCGGTCGGCCAGCGTCTGCAGGAAGGGCGGCTCGCTGCCCGGGCGCACCACCGCGGCCGGGTGCGGGTCGAAGGTCATCGCGACGCTGCGCACGCCGCGGCTCCGTGCCGCGTCGACAGCCCGCCGGACCAGCGTCTGGTGGCCGCGGTGGACGCCGTCGAAGGCCCCGATCGTCACCACGGAGGGCCCGGGCGCCACGTCGTCGAGGCGCAGCGCGTCGCGCGGGAGCTCGTCGGTCACGGATCCTGCCCTCTCGTCCTCGCGGATGGTGCCTCATCGCCGGCCCCGCCCGCACCTTCGCCGGCCCCGCCCGGATCCTCGCCGGCCTCGAGCGCGGCGAGCTCCTCGGGTCGCGTCCACACCAGCTCGGGCCGCGCACGCCCGCCATGGTCGGCATAGACGCCCAGCAGCAGCCCCCGATGGGTCAGGCCGTAGGCGCCCTGGTGCCCTTGGGCGTCGAGGCGGCCCCCCTGGGCCAGCCGGCGGGCCACCTCGGGGTCGGCGACCTCCACCGTCGGCAGCGACCGGGCGACCGCCTCCGCCGGCGCGATGGTCAGCGCCCGGACCTCGCGGCGCTGGCCCGCCGCCACCACCTCGTCGAGCGGATGGGCCTCGTCCTCGCGGAAGGGACCGTTGGCCGTGCGCCGCAGCGCGCTCAGGCTGCCTCCCACGCCGAGCGCCGCACCCGCGTCGTGGGCCAGCGTGCGCACATAGGTGCCCGCCGAGCACGTGATCTCGAGCTCGGCCTCGGCCCGCTCCCCCGGCTGGACGTCGAGCAGCTCGAGACGGTGGACGGTCACTCGGCGCGGCTCGCGCTCCACCTCCTCGCCGGCGCGGGCCGCCTCGTGGAGGCGGCGGCCACCCACCTTGACCGCGGAGACCATGGGCGGCAGCTGCTCGATCTCGCCGGTCAGCTCCCCCAGCGCACGGCGCAGCGCGGCCTCGTCGACGCCCGACGCGTCCCTCGTGGCCAGCACCTTGCCCTCGGCGTCCTGGGTATCGGTCTCGACCCCCAGCACCAGCCGCGCGCGATAGGTCTTCGTGCCCGCCTGCAGGAACTGCACCAGCTTGGTCGCGCGCCCCAGACAGAGCACCAGGACGCCCGTCGCGGCGGGGTCGAGGGTGCCGGTGTGGCCCACCCGCGACTGCCCCGCCGCCCGTCGCACGTCCTGGACCACGTCGTGCGACGTGGGACCGTGGGGCTTGTCCACGACGAGCACGCCGTCCCAGCTCGGGCCCGTCCCGCGGCGTCGGCGTCCCATCAGCCCTCCCGCAGCCGGGCGACCACGTCGGCCACGATCCGCTCCGGCGGCCCGTCGTCGGTGAACCCCGCCGCCTGGACGTGGCCGCCGCCGCCGAGCGCCTCGGCGAGGGCGGCCACGTCGACGGCGCCCTTCGAGCGCAGCGACACCCGCCAGCCGTCCCACGCGCGGCGGGCGACCATGGCGACCTCGGCGACGTCCACGCCCCGCACGAGGTCCACCAGGCCCTCGAGCTGGTCGTCGGCGACCTCATGCTCGGCCAGCTCGTCGGCGGTGACGTGGGTGTGAGCGAGCCCCACGTCCTCGACCAGCTCGACCCGCGCAAGGGCACGGCCGAGCAGGCGCAGCTCGCCGAGGGTGCGCGTCTCGAACAGGCGCCGGCCGAGCTCCTCATGCGGCGCCCCCGCCTCCAGCAGGCGGCCGCCGAGCTCCATGGCCGCGCGGTCGGTGTTGGCGTGCTGGAAGCGGCCGGTGTCGGTGACCAGCCCCACGTAGAGGCAGGTCGCGATGCGCGAGCCCACCCGCACGCCGAGCCGGCGGATGAGCTCGTCGACGAGGCTGACCGTGGCGGCGGCCGACGGTGCGACCAGCCGGATGTCACCGAAGCCGGTGTTGGTCGGGTGATGGTCGATCACGATGCTGGGCACGCCCGTGGCCAGCAGGTCGGCGACGCTGCCGAGCCGCTCCTCGCTCGCCGCATCCAGGGTGACGAGCAGGTCGATGTGGTCGGGCAGCGCGCTGGGCGGGACGAGATCGTCGATGCCGGGCAGGTCGGTGTAGGCGCCCGGGACCCGCTGGGGCTCCTCGCCCCAGGTGGGCACCGAGCGGGCGCCCAGGTGCTGCAGCGCCAGATGGAGCGCGAGCATGCCGCCCAGGGCGTCCCCGTCCGGGGACACGTGGCAGGCCAGCACGACCGTCTCGCCGGCGCGGGCCGCCTCGGCCAGGCGGTCGACGGCGGCGGGCAGCGCCTCCGCGTCGAGATCGAGGCTCCACCCGGTCACGGATCGACCCCGTGGTCGGGATCGTCG
>SKLC01000008.1 GCA_007123425.1 Nitriliruptoraceae bacterium | reverse complement strand
TCACGGGACCGTGAGCAGCGCAGGGGTGCGTCGATGGCGTACCCGGGCGTGGCTGGCGTCCCCCGGGCCCGCTTCGTGTGCGTGGCTGGCGTACCCGGGCGTGGCTGGCGTCCCCCGGGCCCGTCCGTGCTGGGCGGGGCGGTCAGGCGTCCTCGGAGCTCCGGCGCCGGCCCCACAGCCGCAGGCCGAGCCCGTCGAGGGCGGCCTCGAGGTCGGAGAGGTCCCCCGCGACCCGCAGCTGCGGCGGGGTGAGGCGGATCAGCGTGGGCGTGAGCACCACCCGGTCCTCCTCGGCCTGCGCCGCGTGCTCGCGCACGTCGAGGACCTCCACCTCGTAGCGCATCCCCACCTCGTCGAACAGGCGGCTGAGGTTGGGCTCGACGTGGCTGGCCTCCGCGGTGCCCGCGTTGACGTAGAGGCGCAGGCGCAGCGGGACCTGCGGCGTCCCGTCGACCATGTGCGCCTCCCTCTCGTCTCGTCGTGTCGCCGTGGGCGGTCCCACCCGGCGCTCGTCAGCTGTTCGGAGCCGCGATGCGGGTCTGCCTGGGTGCGCCCGCGAGCACGCCCGAGATGTGGCGCAGCGGCGCGCCGATGTGCATCCCCTCGTGGTCGATCTCGATCTCGCGGATCGTGCGGTCGTGCTCCGACCCGCGCATCTTGAGCACGGAGATGGCCCGCCTGACCTCCCCGGCGATCTCGACGTAGCGCAGCAGGATGATCTCGTCGGTCAGCGTCGAGATGTGCGACTCGGTGACCGACTCGCCGCCGAGCAGCGTCTGCGTGGTCGAGGTGTACATGCCGGTGATCCCGCGCTCCTTGAGCATCGAGGTCACGCCGATCACGAAGTGGCGGAAGCCCCGTGGAGACGAGGCCCGCTCGAGCGCGGACAGCGAGTCCAGGGCGAAGCGCTGGGGATCGAAGTCGCGCACCACGTCGGTGATCGCCACGAGGTGCTCCTCGAGGGAGGCGACCTCCGGGTAGAAGGCGACGATGCGCAGCAGGCCGTCGCGCTCCATCTGCTCGTAGTCGACGCCCCAGCCGCGGGCGTTGCGGATGAGCTGCTCGCGGCTCTCCTCGAAGGCGAACAGCAGCGCCCGCTCCCCCGCCTCCACGGCGCCCTTCATGAACTCCGTGACGGTGAGCGTCTTGCCGGTCCCCGTGGCACCCGAGACCAGGCTGATCGAGTCGCGGAAGGGGCCGCCGCCGCACATCTCGTCGAGCTTGGCGTTGCCCGAGGCGATGCGGTCGGCGCGGGACGGCAGGTCGGAGAGGTCGGCCCCGGTCAGCGGCAGGGCCACCAGGCCACGGTCGCTGATGACCGCGAAGGGGAACTCGCCCTTGCGGTGGGTGGTGCCGCGGAACTTCAGGATCTGCATCGTGCGACGCGCCTGCTCGTGCTCGAGGATGTTGCGCAGCACGATGACGTCCTCGGCGACGAACTCCTCCACGCCCCAGCGGCTGATGTCGCCGTACTCGGAGTTGCGCTCGGCGGTCATCACCGCGGTCACGCCCAGCTCGCGGAGCCGGAAGACCAGCGCGCGCAGCTCCCGGCGCACGCGGGGCACCTCGGAGTACTCGCTGAGCACCGCGCCCAGCGAGTCCAGCGCCACCCGCCTCGCCCCGACCTCCTCGACGGCGTGCTCGACGCGGGCCATGAGCGCGCCGAGGTCCCAGGAGCCGGCCAGCGAGGTCTCCTCGCGCGGGTCGGGCGAGCCGTCGACGAACCGCCACAGCCCCTGCCGCTCCCAGGCCGCGATGTCCCAGCCCAGCGAGATCTGGTTGGCGCGGATGTCGGCGGGCGGCTCCTCGAACGTGATGAACACGCCCGGCTCGTCGTGCTCGAGGATGCCGCCGGCGAGGTACTGCGAGGCGAACAGGGTCTTGGCCGACCCGGCCGTGCCGGTGATCAGCGTCGTGCGGCCCTCGGGCAGCCCGCCGTGCGCCATCCTGTCGAAGCCCGCGATCCCGGTGGGGACCTTGCGGACGGGGCTGACCGACATGCATCTCCCGACTGCGCGGCTCGACCGCCGCGTGGACGTCGCCGGCGCCCCAGGGGGGCACCGGCGACGCGAGAGGCTATGGCGCTCGGGCCGAACCTGCTCACCCCGGCCCGCAGGTGTGCGCCTGGATGGACGCCACGGGGCCGGGGATGCGCCGCCGGTCGGCGGCGTGCTAGACGTTCATGCCCATCGCGCGCAGCTCCTCGCGCACGTAGTCGGCGATCATGTCGGTCGACCAGGGCGGCGAGAAGGTGAACTCCACCTCGACGCGGTCCACGCCGGGCATGGCGCCGAGGATCACCGAGCACTGCTGGTGGATGACCTCGGTCAGCGGGCAGCCCATCGTGGTCAGGGTCATCAGCACGTGGGCGTAGCCGGGCTCAGGCTTGGTGACCTCGTAGACGAGCCCGAGGTCGACGATGTTGTAGCCGATCTCGGGGTCGACCACCGCGCGCAGGCCGTTGAACAGGTCCTGCTCGGCGGGCATGCCGTCCTCCTCGAGGGGCAGGTCCTCGAAGGGGTGGCGCTGCTCGTGGGTGTTGGGCGCGGGCGGGTCGTTGCCCACGACCGCGCGCGAGGTCTCGGCGGTGGTCGTCTCGTCGACCGTGTCGGCGCCGGTCTGCTGACTCATGGGCTTGTCGTCCTTCGCGTCGTCGCTGATGTCCAGTGTGCCAACCGGGTGGTGGCGGGTCACTCGTCGTGGGTGACCTCGTGGTCACGCTCGCCGGTGAGGTAGGTCTCGATCGCGTCCTTGGCGGCCATCCAGCCCAGCAGTGCGCACTTGACCCGCACCGGGAACTTCGCCACCCCCTCGAAGGCGACCCCGTCGAGGAGGTCGTCGGGGCGCTTGGACTCCTCGCCGTGCATCATGCGCCGGAAGTCCTCGGCGAGGTCCAGGGCGTCGTCGAGCGTGCGCCCGATGACGGCGACCGTCATCGCCGAGGCCGAGGCCTGGCTGATCGAGCAGCCCTCGCCGTCGAAGACGAGCCCGTCCACGGCGTTGTCGGCCACCCGAAGGCGCAGGTCCATCTCGTCGCCGCACAGCGGGTTGGAGTGATGGACGTGGACGTCCTCGCCCTCCAGCGACGGCGCCCGGTTCTTCGGGCTGCGGTAGTGGTCGAGGATGATCTCCTGATAGAGGTCGTCGAGGCTCATCCGGCCCTCCTATCGCGCGAAGAACGACGCGGCCGCCTCGAGGCCCTCCAACAGGGGCGGCAGGTCGTCGAGGTCGTTGTACAGGTAGACGCTGGCGCGTGCGGTGGCGTTCACCCCGAGGTGGCGCATGAGCGGCTTGGTGCAGTGGTGGCCGACGCGCACGCACACGCCGTAGGAGTCCAGCATCGCGCCGATGTCGTGGGGATGCACGCCGTCGAGCTTGAACGAGATCGCCCCGCCCCGCAGCGCCGGGTCGCGGGGCCCGTGGACGCTGACGCCCTCGATGCGCTCCAGCCCCTCGAGGAAGGCGGCGACCAGCTGCTGCTCGTGGGCACGGACCTCGTCCAGCCCGATCTCGGTGAGGTAGTCCACCGCGGCGCCCAGGCCGGCCGCCTCGGCGATCATCGGGGTACCGGCCTCGAAGCGGCCCGGGATCGGCGCCCAGGTCGCGCCCTCGGTGGTGACGTCGAGGATCATCTCCCCGCCGGTGAGGAAGGGCGGCATCTGCTCGAGCAGCTCCGGGCGGGCCACGAGCGCACCGATCCCGGTGGGCCCGCACATCTTGTGGCCGGTCAGGGCGTAGAAGTCCACCCCGAGCGCCGGCACGTCCACGGGCATCTGCGGCACCGCCTGGGTCCCGTCAACGTGGACGATGCAGTCGGGGTTGGCCTCCCGCGCCATCGCCGCGATCCCGGCGACGTCGTTGATCGTGCCCAGCACGTTGGACACGTGCCCGACCGCGACGAAGCGCACCCGGCCGTCGTCGAGCAGGCGCGCCGCCTCCTCGAGGTCGAGCTGGCCGTCCTCGCGCACGGGGATCCAGCGGATCTCGAAGCCGAGGTCCTCCCGGGCATGCAGCAGCGGCACGATGTTGGCGTGGTGCTCCATGTGGGTGGTCAGCACCACGTCGTCCGGGCCGAGGTTGCGGCGCACCCAGCTGTAGGCCACCAGGTTGCAGGCCTCGGTGGCGTTCTTGGTGAACACCACGCCGTGCTCGGGCGCGCCCACCAGCGCGGCCAGCTTCCGCCGGGCGCCCTCGTAGAGGTCGGTGGCCTCCTCGGCCAGCTGGTAGACGCCCCGGTGGACGTTGGAGCGGCACGTGCGGTAGTAGCCGTCCATGGCGTCGAGCACCGGCAGCGGCGTCTGCGAGGTGGCCGCCGAGTCGAGGTAGACCAGCCGGCGCCCGTGGACCTCCCGCGACAGCGTCGGGAAGTCCTTCTTGCGGGTCTGCACGTCGAAGCTCATCGCGTCCTCGTCGGGCGGTGCGGCGCGACCAGCGTGCCGAGGCGGGCCGGGACGCGCCCGGCCCGGACGGGACAACAGGGGCTCACGCCTTGGCGCGCAGGTAGTCGTAGCCGTGCGCCTCGAGCTCGTCGGCGAGCTCCGGGCCACCGCTGGTGGCGATGCGGCCCTCGAACATCACGTGCACCTCGTCGGGCTTGATGTAGTTGAGGATGCGCGTGTAGTGGGTGATGATCAGCACGCCCAGGTCGGGGCCCTGCAGGCGGTTGACGCCCTCGGAGACGGTCTTGAGCGCGTCGATGTCGAGGCCGGAGTCGGTCTCGTCGAGCACCGCGATCTCGGGCTTGAGCATCGCCATCTGCAGGATCTCGAAGCGCTTCTTCTCACCGCCGGAGAAGCCCTCGTTCAGCGAGCGCTGCAGGAAGG
>SKLC01000029.1 GCA_007123425.1 Nitriliruptoraceae bacterium | reverse complement strand
GGGCGGGATCACGCGCGCCCCCTACTCGACGGTGACGGTCTTGGCGAGGTTGCGGGGCTTGTCGACGTCCTCGCCGCGGATCGTGGCGACGTGGTAGGCGAACAGCTGCAGCGGGATCGTCGCCAGCACCGGGGTGGCCAGCTCGTGGGGGGCCTCGGGCAGCGTGAGCACGTGGTCGGCGTGGTCCTTCAGGTCCGAGGTGGTCCCCGCCGAGCCGATCGCGATCACGTCGGCGCCGCGGGCCCGGACCTCCTGGATGTTGGAGACCATCTTGGAGAACACGTGGCCCTCGGGGGCCAGCGCGACGACCAGCGAGCCCTCCTCGATGAGCGCGATCGGGCCGTGCTTCATCTCGCCGGCGGGGAACGCCTCGGCGTGGAGGTAGCTGATCTCCTTGAGCTTCAGCGCCCCCTCGTAGGCGATCGGCAGCCCCGCATGGCGGCCGATGAACATGGTGTAGTCGGTCTCGGCGTAGCGCTTGGCCAGCTCCGCGATGTCGCCGTCCTGGGCCAGGATCTCATCGATCGCGCCGGGGATCTGCTGCAGGCGCTCGAGGATGTCCTGGCACTCGGAGGGATACAGCCGGCCGCGCACCTGGGCGAGGTAGAGCCCGAGCAGCAGGCAGCCGATGATCTGGGTGACGAACGTCTTGGTGGCGGCCACGCCCACCTCCGGCCCGGCGTGGGTGTAGAGCACCCCGTCGGCCTCGCGGGCCAGCGTCGAGCCCACCACGTTGCACAGCCCGATCACCGGCGCGCGCTGGTCGCGGGCGTGGCTGGCCGCGGCGATCGTGTCGGAGGTCTCGCCGGACTGGCTGATCGCGATCACCAGCGTGTGGGCGTCGACGATGGGGTCGCGGTAGCGGAACTCGCTGGCGACCTCGACGTCGACGGGGATGCCGGCCCAGTGCTCGATCGCGAGCTTGCCGACCATGCCGGCGTGCAGCGAGGTGCCGCAGGCCAGGATGAACACCTTGTCGATGCGGGCCAGGTCGCGCTCGTCGATGGCGAGCTCGTCGAGGTGGAGCCGGCCCCCGCCCTGCTGCCCGCCGTCGTCGGTGATCCGGTCGCGCAGCGTCTCGCGCACGGCGGTGGGCTGCTCGTGGATCTCCTTGAGCATGAAGTGCTCGTAGCCCTGCTTCTCGGCCGCCTCGACATCCCACTGCACCGTGTAGGCGTGCGGCTCGGACGCGTTGCCGTCGACGTCGGTGACCTCGACCCCCTCGGGGGTGATCTTGGCGAGCTGGCCGTCGATCAGCGCGGCGACGTCGCGGGTGTGGGCGATCAGCGCGGCGACGTCGGAGGCGCAGTAGCCCACGCCGTCGGCGTGGGCGACGATCAGCGGGGCCTCGTTCTTGGCCACCACGATCGTGTCGGGCTCGTCGGTGGCGGTGAAGCACAGCGAGTAGGCACCCTCGAGGCCGGCGACGACCCGGCGCACGGCCTCGAACAGGTCCGGGTCGTCCATGCGGTCGAGCTCGCGGGCGACGAGGTGGGCGGCCACCTCGGTGTCGGTGTCGGAGGCGAAGCGCTGGTCCGGCAGCTGCCGGCGCAGCTGCTGGTAGTTCTCGAGGATGCCGTTGTGCACCACCGCGACCCGGCCCGTCGGGTCGGTGTGAGGGTGGGAGTTGCGATCGTTGGGCTCGCCGTGGGTGGCCCAGCGGGTGTGGCCGATGCCGGCGCGGGCGGACAGCCCCGATCCCTTGAGGGCGCCGATGAGGTTGTCGAGCTTGCCCGCCCGCTTGACGACGCGCAGCTGGTTGGCCCCGGCGGCGACCAGGCCCGCCGAGTCGTAGCCCCGGTACTCGAGGCGCTGCAGGCCGGCGACGATCCCGTCGACGGCATCGTCGCGACCGGTGATGCCGATGATGCCGCACATGCTCGAGCGTCTCCTTGCCGGCCGCCGATGCTGACCCGCGGAGCCTATCCGGCCGTCCTGGCTCTCCCGGGTCGTCCGATCGGTCGACGCCAGCGGATCGATCGGCGTCAGGGCATCGGTCAGCGATCGCGGCGATGCGCGGACCTGGATTCGTGTGCCGAGGCGACGCGATGGACGTCGAGGCGGCACACGGACGACGCACCGTCCGGAATTCATGTGCCGAGGCGACGCGATGCACGTCGCGACGGCACACGAATCCGTGCATCACGCGAGGTCGGCGTCACGCGAGGTCGGCGTCACGCGAGGTCGGTGGAGCGCGAGGTCGGTGGAGCGCGAGGTCGGTGGAGCGACGCGAGGGCCCAATCGCGGGCACCCGCCTCGTGGGCTCGGGGTCAGCCGGTGGGGCCGAAGGTCTCCATGATGGCCATGAGGTTCTCCGCGGCGCGGTGGCCGTCCACGCCGTACCACGCCCCGCCGAGGATGAGGTGGTCGACGTGCCGCTCGATGTCGTGGAGGCGGTCGCGCACCTCGTCGGACGTGCCCGCGATCGCGTAGCGGTGCACCACCTCGTCGGGCACGGCCGCCACCAGCGCGTCGTAGTCGCGGTCGGTCTCCTTGAACACCCGGCGGAGCTCGTCGGTGAGCCACTCGTCGCCGTTGGAGGCGAACACGGGCCGGTAGTTCGGCGTCGTGCCGTAGAAGGCGATCTGGCCCTTGGCCTCCCGCACGGCCGTCTCACGGTCGTCGCTGATGCACAGGATCACGCCCTGGCAGACCCGGAACTCCTCGCGTGGGCGCCCTGCCTCGCTCAGCGCCCGCTCGATCCGCGGCAGCACATCGTCGGTGAGGTAGCGCTCCGAGGTGAAGGGGTGGCCAAGGATCCCGTCGGCGTGGGTGGCGGCGGCCTGGGTCATCAGCGGGCCGACGGCGGCGACGTGGACCCGCGGCATCGGACGATCGTGCGCGCGGCCGAGCCCCATCAGCCCGGGCCGCAGCACCTGGTAGATGTCGCCGTCGAAGGTGACCCGCTCGCCGCGCTCCATGCGCCACACGGCCTGCATGGCCTGCACGTACTCGGCCATGCGCTTGGCGGGCTGGTCGAAGGCCGACGAGAAGCGCTCCTCGATGATGCGGCGCACCTGGCTGCCCAGCCCGATGACGAAGCGCTCGCCCGACAGCGTGTTCAGGTCCCAGGTGCTCAGGGCGGTCACCGTGGGCGAGCGGGGGAACGCCAGGGTGATGTTGGTGCCGACGTCGATGCGCTCGGTGGCCTGCAGCGCCACGGTCGCCTGGATGATCGAGTCGGGCCCGGTCTCGGCGACCCAGGCGGCGTCGAAGCCGCGCCGCTCCACCTCCCGCGCCAGGTCTCCCAGCACGTCGTAGGGGCCTCCCAGCATCATGCCGCGCGTCGCCACGGTCGTGCGCTCCTCGTCTCGACTCGGGCCGGACGCTAGCGGGCCGCGGAGTCAGACGGTGAGGTGGTCGCGGACCGCGTCGCTGAGGCGGTCCACCGGCCGGGGATCAGACGGTGAGGTGGTCGCGGACCGCGTCGCTGATGCGGTCCACCGAGGCCTGGGCCTCCTGCTGGGTGGGGGCCTCGGCCATGACGCGGATCACCGGCTCGGTCCCCGAGGGGCGCAGCAGCACGCGCCCGCCGTCGCCGAGCCGCTCCTCCTCGCCGCGCACGGCCTCCCACACGGCCTCGGCGCCGTCGAGCCCGTCGCGGTCGACGCCCTCCACGTTGACCAGCACCTGGGGCAGGCGGGTCATCACGGTGGCCAGCTCCTTGAGCGAGGCGCCGGTGGAGCGCACCACCGACAGCAGCCGCACGGCGGACAGGATCCCGTCGCCGGTGGTGGCGTGGTCCAGCGAGATCAGATGCCCCGAGGGCTCGCCGCCGAGGTTGAGGTCGCGCTCGCGCATCGCCTCGAGCACGTAGCGGTCCCCGACCCGGGTCTGGACCACCGCGACCCCGAGCCCCTCCATGGCCTGCTTGAACCCGAGGTTGGTCATCACGGTCGTGGCGACGGCGTCGCCCTTCAGCGTGCCGTGGTGGTGCATCTCGCGGGCCAGCACGGCCAGGATCACATCGCCGTCGACCTCGCCGCCCTCGTGGGTGGCGGCGATGAGCCGGTCGGCGTCGCCGTCGTGGGACACCCCGGCGTCGGCACCGTGCTCGACGACCGCCGCGCAGATCACGTCCGGGTGGGTGGAGCCGGCGTGCTCGTTGATGTTGGCGCCGTCGGGGCGGCAGTTGATCTCTACGACGTCGGCGCCGAGCTGGCGGTAGACCTGCGGGGCGACGCTGGCGGCCGCGCCGTTGGCGCCGTCGACGACGATGCGCAGCCCCGTGAGGTCGATGTCGACGATGCTGGTGACGTGCTCGATGTAGCGCGTCACGGCCGCGGGATCGCGCAGCCGTCGGCCGATCTCGGTGCCCATCGGGCGCCGGCCGTCGTCGGCGGCCATCACCTGCTCGAGGCGCTCCTCCTCGGCGTCGGAGAGCTTGAAGCCGTCGGGGCCGAAGAACTTGATGCCGTTGTCGCCCACGGGGTTGTGCGAGGCGCTGATCATCGCGCCCGCGGCCGCCGAGGAGCGCTTGGTCAGGTGGGCCACCGCCGGGGTGGGCAACACGCCCACCGAGACCGCGTCCCCGCCCGCCGAGGTGATGCCGGCGGTCAGGGCCGCGTCGAGCATCTCGCCGGACCAGCGCGGGTCGCGGCCGATGAGCACCGAGGGGCGCCTCGTGCCGCCCTCGTGCAGCACCGTCACCAGCGCGCGGCCCAGCGCCAGGGCGAGCTCGGGCGTGAGCTCGCCGTTCGCCTTGCCGCGCACGCCGTCGGTGCCGAAGATCCGTCCCACCTCGCGGCTCCTGCTCTCGTCGTCGACGCACGGAGCCTACGCGCGCCCGGCCGCGCCCCGACCCACCCGGCGGTGGCCGACCGGG
>SKLC01000436.1 GCA_007123425.1 Nitriliruptoraceae bacterium | reverse complement strand
TCCAGACCGCGGCAGCGAGGACGACTTCGACCAGCACGACACCCCAGGCCGCTGCCACCACCAGGGGCATGTCGAGCATGGCGCCAAGCCAGGTACGGGCCTGGAGCGACTCACCGGAGAGCCACGGCGGCCACACCTTCGCCAGTGCGGCGAACCCGTACATGAGCGTCAGCTGCCACCGCAACGCGAGCCGCAGGTGACGCTCGTCCGCGAACACCGCTAGCGCGACGGCGACCCACATCATGAGCGCGAGGTGGTTCCGGTACGCGGGCGTGAGGTTGACGACCAGGGCACCCGCCGCCACCACCAGCATCCCCGCCCGAGGCCGCAGAGGCGTCCAAAGAGCCCCGAGCAGCAACAGCGCCCCGAGGACGACCCACGCCCGTGCCCCGTAGAGCACAGCATGCTCCACGGACTTGTAGGCCGCCAGCACCGCGAGAACCAGGGCGAGTCGGCGTCGGTTCACGGCGGTGTCGAGAACATCTGCCACGCCCACCGCGACGTGTCCTCATCGGCGAGCCAGCGCAGCAGCAGCCCCCACGTCGGCAACGCCGCGCTCACCGCGACGTACATGACGAGCAGCCACATCTGCCGCCCACTCCCCATCGATTCCCCGCTTCTTGCGCCCCGCGCGCTTCCGACAGTGTGCCTCGTGGCCACCCGTATTCGCATCCTCGACGCGTCGCCTGGGATCGGTCACGGATCCGGAACGGAGATCTCGGCGTCACGCTCGATGTCGATGAGGTCGGCGGGTGGGAACAGCACGCGGAAGGATGCGCCGCCGCCGTCGCGGTGCTCGACCCAGGCCCTGCCACCGTGCAGCTGCGCGAACTGGGCCACCAGCGACAGCCCGACCCCGGTGCCAGGCGCGTGGTGGGTGCCGGGGGCGCCCTGGGTGAACGGCTCGAAGATCGTCTGGCGCTGCTCGTCCGGGATCCCTGGCCCCTCGTCGTCGACGCACAGCAGCGCCCCGCCGTGCGCGTCCGGCTCCCAGCGGACCACCACCGGCGTCTCAGGTGGGGTGTGCTTGACCGCGTTGGCCAGCAGGTTCTCCAGGATCCGCTCGACCTGGGCGGGGTCGACCTCGAGCTCCAGCGTCTCGGGCCCCTCCACGGCGATCTGTGCCGCACCGGCCGCCGAGCGCTGGACCACCTCCAGGGTCAGCAGCACCACGTCGACCGGGCGCCGGATGGCCTCGATGACCCCGCGGGTGAGCCGGTCGACGTCCAGCAGGTCGCTGAGCAGCGTGTCCAGCCGTCGGGCGTTGTGGGCCAGCCGTCCCGCGAACCGGCGCACCTGCTCGTCGTCGAGCTCGTCGAGTCGCCGCTCGAGGGTGGAGGCCAGGCCCTCGACCACGGTCAGCGGGGTGCGCAGCTCGTGGGAGACCGCACGGATGAACGCGTTCTTCGTCTCCGCGGCCTCGCGCAGCTTCGCGCTGGCTGCCCGCTCGCGGTCCAGCGCCCGCCGGCTGGCCAGCAGCGCCTCCCGTCGCTCCACGGCACCGCGGATCGCCGCGACGATGAACCGGTGGCCGTCGGCCTCGACCGGCGAGAGGCTGACCTCGACCGGCACGTCGTGGCCCGCACGATGGTGGAGCAGGATGTCCAGCGGCGCGCCCATCGGACGGCTGCGCGGGGCCTCGAGGTACTCGCGCCGGTGGTCCGCATGCGCCTGCCGGTGGTCGGGCGGGACAAGCATCTCGACGTGGCGGCCCACCAGGTCCTCGGGCGTGTAGCCCGACAGCTGCTGCAGCGACCGCTCGGCGAAGGCGATGCGACCATCGTCATCGACGACGAGGATCGAGCCCGGCAGGACATCGAGCAGCGACTCCAGCGCGATGTCCACGCGGAGGGTGCCCGTCAGCTGGTCGATCAGTTCGTGTGTGATCGTTCGGCCCCAGTCGTGTCTCGGGCCCCCGACTACAGAGCGTTACCCCGCGCGTGGCGCCGAGTGTAGACCGCGGGGCCGGCGCGCTGTGGGTCTTCTCAACTTCTTCACGCTGCCTGCGAAGCCGGTCTGCGGTCCCGGTCTTCCGTCTGCGGCTGCGGGCCAAGTCGGCGGTCCTGGTCTTCGGTCTGCCTGCGGCTGCGGGCCCAGTCGGCGGTCCTGATCCGCTGTCCTGCCGGGTCCGGCCCGGGGCACGGCGGGCAGTGAGGGCTCGCCCTGGTCGGTGCCGCCTCGTAGGGTGGCTGAGAGGGTCGACGACAGGGAGGACCATGGCTCGCAAGATCGCCACCGCGGAGCGGGTCGAGCGCGCTGAGCTGCTCGAGTTCCTCCGCCCGCGCCACAAGGTGATCCTGCTCACCACGCGTCGGGACGGGCGGCCCCAGGCCTCGCCGGTCACCGCCGGGATCGACGACGAGGGGCGGATGGTGGTCGCCACCTATCCGCAGCGGGCCAAGACCGCCAATGCGCGCCGCGACCCGAGGGTGTCTGCCTGCGTGCTCTCGGATGAGTTCAACGGCCCGTGGGTGCAGGTCGACGGCGAGGCCGAGGTGCTCGACGTGCCCGAGGCGGTCGAGCCCCTGGTGGCCTACTTCCGCGCGATCTCGGGGGAGCATCCGGACTGGGACGAGTACCGGCAGGCCATGGTCGATCAGGGAAAGTCGCTGCTGCGCATCACCATCACCGACTGGGGCCCGATCGCCACGGGCGGCTTCCCACCCGAGCTCGCCGACGAGTAGGGGCGAGCACGCCCACCCCGGGCGGCACGGACGTGCACCCCGGCCGCACACCAGCGGGCCACCGGCCCCGATCCTCACGAGAGCTCGACGAAGGCCCGGCGGAAGCGCTCGAGGTCGTGCTCGCGCTCGGGGGAGGCGACGCACTGCTCGACGCCCTCGACCGCGAGCTGGACACCGGCCCGGCGCAGCGCCTTGCTCGCCGCGCCGATCTGCCGCAGCACCTGGTCGCAGTCCTCGCCCTCGTCGAGCATGCGCTGCAGGGCCCGGACCTGCCCCTCGACCCGGGCCAATCGGCCGCGGGCCCGTCGCACCGACTCGTCTCCGAGGTCGCGGATGTCCATGTGTGCTGCCTCCTGGAGCTCCGGGCCGGCACCGTAGGCCAGCGCCGCCGCCCACCTCCCGGCAGGCCGGTCACGTTCCCAGCGGGGTGCGGGGCGACGGCCGTGGCCGGGCAGGGGAGCAGGCGACGCCAGCTGTCGGTCGGGGGACGTCAGTTGCCGGGCAGGGGGAGCAGGGGCAGGGAGTAGATCGTCAGCAGCGTCATCGCCATCGTGGCCAGGAAGGTGACGGGCCAGACCCGCACGGCCGAGACCTGCGGGGCCGCGGCGGCGCCGCCGCGGTGGCGGACGATGATCTCGATCAGCAGCAGCAGGGTGGTGGCGGTCGCCGAGACCATGCAGAAGGGGCAGATCGCACCGATCGGGACCAGCTGGAGGTAGACGAAGCCGACCGAGGCGAGGAAGCCGCCGGCCGTGACGGGCAGCAGCAGCCGCTCGATGCGGGTGTCCTTGGTGTGGAGCCAGCTCGCGCCCACCGCGATCATGACCATGTAGTACAGGGCCCCGATCGTGGCCAGCGGGATCGGTCCGACGTAGGCCCACGGGCTGGTGATGACGGCCATGGCGCCCTGGGGCTCGACGCCGGCGGGCAGCGGCAGCACCCAGAAGTGGATGGCGGTCAGAACCAGGCTGGCGCCCCAGCCGATCACCGCGACCGCGATGAAGGTGCGGATGAGCCGGTTGACCGTGCGGTCGGTCCCGGCCCGTGCCGGAGCGCCAGCCGCGGCGGCCGTGGTGGGGGCGGTGGTGTCGGGGGTTGTGCCGGTGGTGTCCTGCATCGTCATGGAGGCCTCGCTCGAACGTCGGGGTGGGGGCGGCCCGCAGGGGCACTCGCGTCGGGGCGTATACCCCTGGGGGTATATGGCACAACGTGCCCCGCCCCGGCGCTCATCCCGACACAGCGCCCAGCGAGACGATCGGTGGCCTTCGGCCCTCCCAGCGGGGGCCAACGACCCCGCGAGCAGGGACCAACGGCTCTCGGTCAACTGGCCCGCCCAGAAGGTGGCCCGGGGGAGCGGGGCAGACGTGCTGGTGCGCTGCCGGGTTCCCGGGTCGACCGCTTCGCGCGACCGCCGCGCGAAGCGGTCAGGGACCACGTCCATCGGTTCATTGGCCGGGTACGGTCATGAATAGCGTGGAGTCTGAAGCCACGCTGTACGTATTCACACACGGGGGAGAATCACATCGTCGTGATGCACGTCACCGTCGTGGAGGACGAGGCGCCACTGCGCGACCTCATCGCGCTCACGCTGGAGCGTCGGGGCGGCTACCTGGTCGAGGCGCCGAACCTCGAGACGTGGCTCGATGTCGTCACCCAGACCCAGCCGCAGGTGCTGCTGCTGGACCTGTTCCTGGAAGGGCAGGACGCCCTCGACCTGCTGCCGCGCGTGCT
Organism: Nitriliruptoraceae bacterium; assembly: GCA_007123425.1. Classification (GTDB taxonomy): domain Bacteria; phylum Actinomycetota; class Nitriliruptoria; order Nitriliruptorales; family Nitriliruptoraceae; genus SKLC01. Next base: position 433 of record SKLC01000436.1, on the reverse strand, counting down.
GGTCAGCAGCCCGCACACCATGGTGGGCATCCTCACCGCGCTGGCCGCCGAGGACGAGGAGTCCCGGTCGATCGCCGCGGGCGCCTTCGTGTTCTACGAGAAGGCGATGATCCGCGAGCTGCCCGACATGATCGCCCAGGACTACGAGCTGTTCTGCCGCGCGCTCGAGGGCGAGGACGTCGTGGCCCCGTCGGCGCTGGTGCGCCGTCCGCCGCCCGAGCTGGACGAGGCCGTGGCCGCGGGCTGAGCACCCGCACACCGCTGGCCGCGGCCTGAGCACCTGCACACTGCGGGGGTGAGCACCCGGACACCGGGAGGGGCTGCGCACCCCGAAACACCGGGAGGGGACGCCCACCACTCCCTCGCTGTCCGGTTTAGTTTACGTAATGTATCTTATCGGGCATATCGGGAGGGGCCAGGAGAGCGGCCCCTC
>SKLC01000115.1 GCA_007123425.1 Nitriliruptoraceae bacterium | reverse complement strand
GGCGCGGTCGAGCGCGCGGCGGGCCCGTCGATGCGCGCCCACCACCTCGACGAGGACCACCGGGCGGCCGCGGTCGTCCTGGTCCGCGCGGACCGCGAGATGCGCTGTGAGGTCGGGCGAGAGGCTCGCGGCGACCCGGTTGAGCCGTGAGCCCGGCGCGCGGCTGGTCGCGCGGAGCTCGGTCACCAGCGGCGCCGTGCCCTGGGCGAGATGGACGGCCAGCAGATCGCGGTCGAGGCGCGCCCCCGTCGCCGGTGGGGTCAGGGCCCAGTCCACCGTGCGCAGGTCCACCTCCTCGGCGGCCACCTCCTGCTGGGCGTCCCATGCGGTGGTGGGTCGGGAGGGGCGGCCACGCACGACCCGGGGCTCCGGCTCGCCGGTGCCCGCCTCGAGCAGCAGCTCCGTGGCCACCTGGAGCCGGTGGAAGGTCGCCGGGTCGCCGCCCACATCCGGGTGGTGCCGGCGCGCGAGCTGCCGGTACGCGCGCTTGACCGCCGAGCGGGTCGCGCTGGGCTGCAGCTCGAGCAGCCGCAGCGCCTCCTGGCGGGTCAGCGGCTCGGACACGGGGCGCCTTGTCCACGGCGGGCACCGGGCAGGATAGGCCGATGGGGTCCTGACGCAGGTGGCCCGTCTGGCCGGCCGTGCCCGCGCCCGTGCGGGTCCGGGCGTCTACGGTGGCGCGCAGTCGAGCGAATCGAGAGGTGCACGTGGACACGGAGGCGCTGGGGACGAGCGAGCAGGAGCGCGCGCTGGCCCGCCGCGCGTGGAGCCACCTGGAGGTGGTGCACGCGCTGGGGATCTTCGGGCCCGATGTCATCGAGGCGCAGGGCGAGCTGGGGCTCGATGATCTGCTCTCGGGCTATGTCGCTGCGCGCGTCGCGCCCTTGGGGCCGGTGGGCCCGGAGGTGGCCACGGCCGTCTTCCACGGCTTCTCGCCGGCAGTGGTGCGCCGGGTCCTGCCGGGTGTCTGGGAGCGGATCGCGCCCGCGGAGATCGTGCACACCACCCGGCGTGCCGCAGGGGCGCAGCTGGCACGCCTGGCCGAGGGCATGGAGGAGGAGATCGCGCGGGCCGCGGAGCTGGCCCGGCAGGCGGCGCTGTTCCACCCCATCGAGGGCCGGCCGCTGGCGGCCGGCCGCAGCGCGCTGGACTGGCCCGAGGACCCGGCCGAGCTGCTGTGGGAGGCCGCGACCCGGGTTCGGGAGTCACGCGGCGACGCCCACGTCGCCTGCCTGGTGACGGCCGGCCTGGACGGCATCGAGGCGCACCTGACCGTGGCGGGCGACACCGACACCGCCCGTGGCTTCCTGCAGCGGCTGCGCGGCTGGAGCGACCCCGAATGGGAGGCCGCGATCGCGCGCCTGCAGGAGCGCGGGCTGCTCGACGATGCCGGGGGGCTGACCGAAGCGGGCCGACGCCTGCGGCGCCAGCTCGAGGAGCGCACGGACGCGCTGGCGGTGCCGCCGTGGCGGCAGCTGGGCGAGGACGCCACGCAGCAGCTGATCGAGGCGCTCCAGCCCGTCGTGCGCCGGATCCTCGACGCCGAGATCCTGCCCCTGCCGATCTTCGCGGGGCGCGACGTCGACCCGCGGGGCGCGGAGTCCCCGAAGGCGCATCCCGAGGCCGAGTGACCGGCCTCGCCGGGGGAGCTGTGCGCCTCGTCCCGCGGCCTCTCGCGCGGCCGACGGCGGTGCCCCCGGGTGGCCGCGGGCGCGCGGGACGCCCCGTCAGCCCACCGGGACCCCGTCCACGGGCGCGCCCGTGGCGGCATGAGGCGTACACTCGTTGCGAACCGTTCGCAGCAGTGGGACCAGCATGGGTAGCTCCGCGCTCCATCTCGACGGGGTCACGGTGGGCTACGGCGGCCCGCCCGTCCTCACCGACCTCGCGCTCGAGGTGGGCCGTGGCGAGCTTGTGGGGATCGTGGGGCCCAGCGGTGCGGGCAAGTCGACACTGCTGCGCCTGATCACGGGGCGTGACACGACCCATCGGGGCCGCGTCGAGGTGCTGGGCGCCCCCGTGCCGCGTCACGGCGCCCCGGGGGGCGTGGGCTACGTCCCCCAGCTCGAGAGCATCGACTGGGACTTCCCACTGACCGTCGAGCAGGTGGTCCTGCTCGGGGGTGCGGCGACGAGTCGGCGGCTTCCCTGGTTCTCCCGCGCGGAGCGCCGCCGCGCCGCCGCGGTGCTCGAGCGGCTCGGGATGGCGGGGCTCGAGCAGCGCCACATCCGCGAGCTCTCGGGTGGGCAGCAACAGCGGATGTTCCTGGCGCGTGCGCTCGCCCGCGACAGCGAGCTGCTGGTGCTCGACGAGCCGACCAGCGGGGTCGACCTCGCAACCCGGCGCGACATCCTGGCGCTGCTCGGGGAGCTGCGCGACGAGGGCTTGACGGTCGTGCTCACGACCCACGACCTGAACTTCGTCGCGGCGCATCTGCCTCGCATCGTCTTCCTCAACGGGCTGATCACCGCCGACGGCGCGCCCCGGGAGGTGCTCACCCCGGCCGTGCTCCATGCGACCTACGGCACCCCGATGCGGGTCGTGCACGACCAGGGCATGGTGCTGGTCGTCGACGACGCGCCGGTGCTCGCCCCCGGCCGGGCGGTGCCGGCGGGAGAGCCCTGATGGCCAGCTGGCTGAGCGACCCGTTCGCCTACACCTTCTTCGCGCGGGCGATGATCGCCGGGGTGCTCGTCGGCGCCATGTGCGGTGCGCTGAGCGTGTTCATCGTCCTGCGCAGGATGAGCTACATCGGCCACGGCCTGGCCCACGCCGTGCTCGGGGGCGTGGCGGTCGGGCTGGTGCTCGGCCAGGACATGTACCTCGGCGCGGTGGTCGCCACCGTGGTCGCGGCGCTGCTGATCGACCGCATCTCGCGCCGACGCGGCCTGCACGCCGACGCCGCGATCGGGGTCGTGACCACGGCGATCTTCGCGCTGGGCGTGGCCACGCTGTCGGTCTCGCCCGAGCGCATCAACGTCGAGGCGGTGCTCTTCGGCAACATCCTCGGCGTCAACCCCACCGACCTCTGGGTCGCCGCCGGGGTGGGCGTCGCGCTGCTCGCCACCCTGGTCGTGGCCTACAAGCGGCTGGTGTTCGCCACCTTCGACCCCGAGGTGGCCGAGGTCCACGGCATCCGCGTGGGCGGCAGCGAGATCGTGTTCAACCTGCTGACCGCCGCCGTGGTGGTGGCCAGCGTGCGCGTGCTCGGGGTGCTGCTGATCGCGGCGGCGGTCGTGGTCCCGGGCGCGTTCGCCCGCCTGGTCAGCCGCTCGCTGGGAGCGATGCTGGGGATCGCCACGATGGTCGGGGTCGGCAGCAGCGTCGTCGGCCTGTACGCGAGCTATCACGTCGACGTGCCCAGCGGGCCCGCGATCGTGCTCACGGCGACGGCCGTGTTCGCCGTGGGCTTCGTCGGCTCCGCGCTCGTGGGCCGGTCCGCGGCCCGGGCACGACGGGCCGGGCCGGCGGGTGTCGAGGGCGGGGTCGAGCACGCCCACAGCCACGAAGGGCCCCTGGTCGGGTAACCTAGATGCGAATCGTTCGCAATAGGAGGCCAGGCCGTGCGTCACCCCTGGATCGCCCTGCCCGCCGCGGCCAGGGCTCGCTGGACGCCGGTTGCGCTGGTGGGCCTGCTGGCGCTGACCGCCTGCGGGCAGGGCGAGGCCGACGAGCAGGCCGACGAGCCCCAGCATGATGCTTCTCCGTCCGAGGAGGTGGAGGCGGAGCCCGGGGTGCACGTGGTGGCCAAGCTGGGCCCCATCGCCGACCTGGTCGCCATGGTCGGTGGCGAGCGGGTGGAGGTGTCGAGCCTCGTCCCGCCGGGCGCCGACTCGCACACCTACGAGCCCCGTCCCAGCGATGTCGGGCGCCTGGCCGACGCCGACCTCTTCGTCGGCATCGGGTTGGAGCTCAATCCGGGTGCCGTCTCGCTGGCCTCGGAGAACCTGCCCGAGGAGTCCGTCGTCCTGCTCGGTGAGCGCTACCTCGACACCGAGGGGCTGGTCTTCGATCACGCCCACGACGAGGACGGGGGGCACACGCACGGCGACGGAGACGGGGGGCATACGCACGGCGACGGAGACGAGGGGCATACGCACGGCGACGGAGACGAGGGGCATACGCACGGCGACGAGGAGGCCGGCGACGCCCCCGACGACGGGCCCGGCCCCAACCCGCACGTGTGGACGAGCCTGGCCGCCGCCGCCGATCTCGTCGATGGCATCGCCGACGTGCTGGGAGAGACCGACCCCGACGGGGCGGACGACTACCGGGACCGCGCAGAGCAGGCCCGCGCGGAGATCGAGGAGCTCGACGAGCGCATCAGCGAGGCCACGGCGACCATTCCCGAGGAGAACCGCACGCTGGTCGTCTACCACGACGCGTGGAGCTACTTCGCCCGCGACCACGGGCTGGAGATGGTCACCGCCGTGCAGCCCTCCGACTACTCGGAGCCCTCGGCGGGCGAGGTCCGCGACATCATCGAGCTGATCCGGGAGCACGACGTCCCCGCGCTGTTCGGTAGCGAGGAGTTCGACACCGAGGTGCTGGCGGTGATCGCCGAGGAGACGGGGGCGACCTATGTGGCGGACCTCGCGGACGACGAGCTGCCGGGTGAGCCCGGCGACCCTGCGCACTCCTACCTCGGGCTGATGGAGCGCAACGCCGGTCTCATCGTCGACCATCTCGGCGGCGAGCCCGGGGCCCTGCGAGGCTGAGCACTCCGGGCCCGGCGGACGTGCCGCAGGGCGCGGGCCGGGCGCTCTAGCCCTGCGGGCCCCACGGGTCCTGGGTGGAGCCGGTCGAGCCACTGACGCGGCTCCACACGGCGACGCCGAGCGCAGCGAGGGCGACGAGCAGGCCCAG
>SKLC01000341.1 GCA_007123425.1 Nitriliruptoraceae bacterium | reverse complement strand
CGGCTCGTCGGCATCCTCCACGGCTGCCTCCGCCACCAGACCCCCTACGACGAACACACCGCCTGGGGCCACCGCACCACACTCGCCGCTTGACAGCTACCACCCGTGGGATATCTAGACGTCGTCGAGCTCAGCGATCGGGGCACGTCCGATGTAGCCGGTCTCGACGGGGTGATACCAGGCCAACGCGTCCTCGCCCTCTCGCCAGCAGAGCAGCACGACCAGGGACTCGCCGTCGCGGCTCGCCCGCGCGGGAAAGTCCAGCAGGGCCGGCGCGACGCCCTTGACCTGGACGCCGCGCTCCCGGAACCAGCCGAGATCAGCGTCGATCTGGGCCTCGAGCGCCTTGGCCCGCGGGACGTCACCATCCGCCGCGTCGCCGGCGCGGATCGCCATCGCCAGACGCTGCAGCCGCGCGCTCGCATCGGCGATCTCGGCGATGCGGGCGCGCGCCTCGGGCAGCAGCGCCGCCGCGGACTCGTAGGTGAACGTGGGCTCCATGCGCACCAGGGTGCCGGGAGGTCGCCCGGCCTGCAGCCCGCCGGCTCACCCACGGGGAGGTGACCCGGTGAACGCGCTCCCCGCGCATGATGCCTCCGGCTCCGACGTCCAGCTGGCGCTCTCCCTGCCACCCACGCCGTGTGGATCACCCTCCGCGGGAGGACGTAGCCTGTCGAGGGACCGGCCGTGGGACGACGAACTCGATGCCGGCGATCGTGCCTCGTCGGTCGAACACCTCGTCCGCCTCCATCCGGGTGAGCGCCTGCCCCTCGCGCTCGCTCGAGGTGCCATCGACACGCTCGATGCGCACGCGGGCCGCCTCGCCCCGGCGGACCTCGATCGGCGTGCCGCAGACCGTCAACGTGTAGGTGCGCGCGCCGCCGACGCCCTCGTGCCAGAGCTCGTCTGCGGGGATGAGCGCGTGGCCGATGGCGAGCTGCCCGTCGCGGACGGTCAGCCCGAGCTCGCCGGTGCGGGCCAGGATCTGCTCCTTGGTCTGCCCGGTCATCCCGGGCTGTTGCGCGCCCCCGTGCGCCGGGGTGTGCGAGTAGCAGTCGATCGGGATGGCCCCGAAGGCGGCGGGGCCCTGCCGGAACCCGAGTCCGTCGCGCACCCGCCGGTAGCTCGCCTCGAACCGCGCGAGCAGGTCCGGGTCGGCGCCGTCCTCGAGCGCCTCGCGGAAGCGGACCTGGATCGCCAGCAGCAGCTTCGAGACCATGTGCCAGTAGACCGAGCCGATGCCCTCGTAGCCGTGCATGCCGCCGGATCGGCCGGTGAAGGCGTGGTGGTCGAACAGCTGCTCGTAGAGGTCGAGCACGCTCGCGCGCTCGTCGTCGTCCAGCGCCGTCGCCGCCAGGGCGCTGGCCAGGACCGTCGCGTTCGCGAGCCCAGGGCGGAAATGGAGCCCGCCGGCCGCATCCTCCTCGAGGATCCGCGGGGTCCCGGGGCCCACCAGCCTCCGCAGCTCCGGGTGCTGCTCGAGGACGTCGGCCGGCAGGTGGTTGCGGTCGAGGAACGGTCGTCTGGCAGCGGGCGGGTACAGCAGGAAGCTGCCCACGTCCGGTCGGTACAGCGGCGAATCGAACAGCGACTCCACGAGCCGGGCTGCCTCCCCGTGGTCGAGCCGGCTGGTGCCGAGCACGGCGACCTGGCCCTCGAGCATCGGCTCGAGGCGGTGCACCTCCGCGGTGCCCGAGGTCGGGAAGGACACCAGGGTGTACGCGTCGTAGAGCCCGTCGGGTCGCCGACCGGTCTCGATCGAGGCCCGCAGGTGGGTCAGCGCCGAGGCCAGCAGCCGCTCCACGGTCGCGACGTCGACCTCGACGAGCTCGCGGTCGAAGCCGGTGGCCACGGCCTCGCGGTGGTCGGCGCCGGCGGACCCGAGCGCGTCGAGCAGCCGGCGTCGGGCGGCCGCATCCGTGGCGGCCACCTCGGGGTCGTGGTCGCCGAGCGCGGCCGCGACGGCGTGGAGCCAGGCCGCGACCTGGCCGGAGAGCCCGAACGGTGCCGTGCGCCCATCGGTGAGCCTCGACTGCAGGAAGGTCAGGTGCCGCTCGAGCTGGCAGAGGGTGACCATCGACAGGCCATAGCCGGCCAGCGCGTTGTTGGCGTCGTTCCACTCGGGCCGCTGGGTGTTCATCCAGATCCCGCCCCCGGCGACGTAGCTGGACAGCTTCGCGAGGATCGGGACGAGCAGCTTCTCGGCCAACGTGACCCGGACGAGCTCGCCGTCCACCTCGAGCAGCCGTCCGTCTGCGCCGAGCTCGTCGACCCGGGCCGCGACCCGGGCCGCACGCTCGGCGTCGAACTCGACCGTGTTCCGCGGATCGGCGAGCATCGCCTCGTGACCGGCGATCCGGTAGGGGACGTCGGCGTAGGTGAACAGCGGCCGGTCGAGCCAGCTCGCGAGCGCGCCCGGCTCGACCGCCTCCCAGTCCTCGAGCAGGTGCAGCAGGTAGACGATCTGGTGGTCGCCCCAGTAGCCGATGTTGCTCCAGGGGTCCTCGGGGTCGGGGACCTCCCAGTCGATGCCGTCCCGGGAGATCCGGTAGGGGTTGTGACCGTCGACCGTGCTGGCGTTCACGAACTTCGCCACGACATGGGGCAACAACCGGGGGTAGGAGCGCAGCAGCGCCTGCCAGTTCTGGAAGATGTCGCGCCAGTTGCCCTCGTAGTACAGCAGCTCGCCGCCGTCCTCCTTGGTCACCCGGATCGAGAAGCGGTTCCAGGGCCGGCTGGGGTCGCCGTGTCGGCGAGAGAAGGTCAGCGGCAGGTACTCCAGGGCGAGCCGGATGAGGTCCGGGTCGCCCGTCGCCGCGGTGAGCTCGATGAGCCGGCTGAGCTCGAGCGAGGGACCCTCGGTCCGCAGGCGCGACGCGTGCCGGTCGAACACATGACGGTTGCGCTGGCGCAGGAAGTCGAGCAGGTCGTCGACCGGGATGCGGTACCCATCGGCGACGACGCCGCCGCGCATCGCGTTGAACAGCACGTTGGACAGGTGGTGCGCATCCGCGATCGCGTCCCCGGTGCGCTGGAGGCCGTCGGCGTCCGCCAGCCGAGCAGCGAGCCGTGCGGTCCCGGCAGCCACGTCGTCGGCCACGAGCCTGTCGGCGCCGGGGTCGCCGGCCACCTGCAGCCGGTCATGGAGCGCCGCGTGCCCGAGACCGGTGTCGGCGACGCTCATCCACGAGGCGACCCCGCCAGCGGGCACGTCGACGGGGGCGCGGAGGAGGTACGCACCTCGACGGCCGGTGAGCAGGTCGACCGGCTGGCGCACCTCGCCGCGCCAGAAGTCGTCGACGACCCGCTCGTCGAGGTGCACCTCGGCGTCGTCCAGTCCGGATGACCAGACGAGCGTCGCCGCCAGCGACTCCGCGGGCTCCGCCCGGTCGGTGAGCAGCGACTCGAGGGTGTAGAGCGCGGAGGCGCCCGGCAGCCCCGCTTCGGACCGCTTGTAGGCGTCCACGAGGTTCGACCTCAGCTGCTCGGTCACCGCATCCACCCCGGCGGGCATCACGTCGAGCAGGCCGTCGAGGACCTCCACGTCCGCGCCAGCACCGGCGTCGTCGATCAGCTCGACCGTGCGGACCCAACCGTAGCCGCGGGACGGCTCCCAGGTGGCGCGGAACCGCAGGCCCCAGGCGGGGTGCGCCTCCTCGAGCCGCAGGGCCGTGCCGAGCACGTGCTTCGCCAGCGAGCGGGTGCAGCCTGGCGCGAGTCGTGGGCCGAACGGGTGCCACACCTCCCGCCGGCCCGCCACGGTGCGGGCCACGAGCGTCAGGGGCCCACAGATGCCTGCCGCTCGGTGGAGCCGATCGTCGGTCTCGTAGGGCAGCAGCGCGTGGTCCGCGTCGCCGCGCCCCGCCGTCAGCGGCCCACGGCTCGAGACGAACATCCACAGGTCGCTGTCCGACACGACGGTGAGCAGGAACGGCTCCATCGCCTCCAGCCCGTCGATCCGGTACCAGGTCGCCCCGTCGGCCTCGACCAGATCGCCGGACGCCTCGGTGTGCTGCGCCATCCGCGGACTCCTCGCGCGCCTGGGCTCGTGGTCGGGCCCAGGATCGCAGGTCGCATCGCCCGAGGCGCCACCAACCGACGGCGGTCACACGCCCCGCTCCCCCTTCGGCGACGCCCGGCTCTCACTGCCTGGTCGGGCGCTACTGCGCGTCAGGCCCGGGGCGACGAGAGGACGGTGACGGTGCCGGCCTCGCCATCGAGTCGGACCCGGTCGCCGTCAGCGAGCTTGTCCGTGATGTCCTCCAGGCCGGCCACGGCAGGGATGCCCTGTTCGCGAGCGACGATGGCGCCGTGCATGAGCGGACCACCGGTCTCCATGATCAGCCCGCGGGCCCGGAGCATGATCGGGGTCCACATCGGGTCGGTGCTGTGGGTGACGAGGATCTCACCGGGCTCGAGGGTGCCCGCATCGGGTGCGGTCACGATGCGGACGCTGCCCTCGACCACGCCGGGCGAGGCCGGCACCCCGGTCAGGGCGTGGGGATCGCCGCCGGCAGGGGCAACGGTGTAGATGGCCTCGCCGGTGCTCGTCATCACGCGGGGAATGGAGGTCCGCCCCATCTCCGCCTCGTAGGTGCGCCGGTTCGCGACGGCCACCTCCCGCAGGTCGACCTCACCGCGGATGTCGGCGACCGTGGCGAACATCACCTCGTCCGCGTCGTCCAGGCGACCTGCGGCGACGAGCTCGCTCCCGATGTCCAGCAGCACGCGGCGGTAGATCTCGATGCATCGAGCCTCGTCGAACTTCGGGCGTTCGCGCAGTCCGATCAGTGCCCGCGCCCGCCGGAGGTGCCAGCCGAGATGGGCCCGCCGGAGCCGACCGGGCACCCGCGCGAGGAGCTCGGTCGCCTGCCGG
>SKLC01000088.1 GCA_007123425.1 Nitriliruptoraceae bacterium | reverse complement strand
GTCGGCCTCGCGGCGCTCGTCGCGCTGGCCGTCGCCGCCGTCCTGGCCGGCTTCAGCGCGACGTTTCCCGCCGAGTGGAACTGGCCGCTGGCCGACCAGATCGACGGGCTCGCCGACTGGGTGATCCGCAACCGCCGCGAGCACTGGCTGTTCGTGGGGGTCTTCCAGCCCATCACCGAGATCATCCGCACGCTCGTCGACGAGACCAACGCCTGGCTCGACGTGCTGGGCTGGCCCGGGGTGCTGCTGTTCACCGGGGCGGTCGCCTACGTCGTCGCCGGCTGGCGCGTGGTCGCGGTCGCGGTGCCCTCGCTCGCCGCGATCGGGCTGATCGGGGTCTGGGACCCCGCGATGCGCACGCTGTCGCTGATGATCGCCGCGGTGGGCATCTCCCTGCTCATCGGCGTGCCGCTGGGGATCCTGGCCGGCCGTCGCCCGGCCGTCGCCGCGGCGCTGCGCCCGGTCCTCGACGCCTTCCAGATCACGCCCGCCTACGTCTACCTGCTGCCGCTCGCGCTGTTCTTCTCCCTCGGCGACCCGGCTGCGGTGATCGCCACCGTGATCTACGCCCTGCCCCCCGCGGTCCGCCTGACGGCGCTGGGGATCCAGCGCGTGCCCACCGAGCGCCTCGAGGTGGGCGACTCGCTGGGCGTCACCGGCCGCCAGCGGCTGCGGACGATCGAGCTGCCGGCGGCGATGCCCTCGATCCGGGTGGGCATCAACCAGACGATCATGATGGCGCTGGCGATGGTGGTCATCGGCGCCCTGATCAACGCCTCCGGACTGGGTCGGGGCGTGCTGCGCGGCCTCGAGCAGATCAACGTCGGACGGGCCCTGGAGCCCGGCGTGGCGATCGTGCTGATCGCGGTCGTGCTCGACCGGCTGACCTACGGGGCCGGTCAGCGCGGCCACCGGGCCCCGCGTGGCTGGCGCTCGCCGGCGATCGTGATCGGCGCCTTCGTGGTCGGTCTGGTCGCCGGCATGGTCGGGCTGCTGCGTGGCGAGTTCCCCGGGGCGGGGCTGCTGTCGTTCGCCGGCCCGGTCAACCGTGCGCTCGACGTCGTGCAGGGCGCGATCATGGGCGTGACCCGCCCGATGAGCGACGTCATCATCATCTACGGGCTCGACCCCATCCGCGACGGGCTGCTGGCGCTGCCCTGGTGGCTGCTGATCGCGCTGCTCGCCCTGCTGGCGTGGCGGCTCGTGGGGCCCGGCCTGGCCACCTACGCCGTCGTCGCCTTCGGCGTGATCGCGGCCCTGCAGCTGTGGGGCGCGACGATGAACACCCTCAGCCAGGTCGCCGTGGCCACGCTGCTGGCCATCCTGCTGGGCGTGCCCATCGGCATCCTGGCCGGGCTCTCCGACCCGCTGGACAAGGCGCTGCGCCCCGTGCTGGACACGCTGCAGACCCTGCCAGCCTTCGTCTACCTGATCCCGGTGGTGGCGCTGTTCCAGATCGGACGGGTGCCCGGTGTGATCGCCAGCGTCGTCTACGCCATGCCGCCGGCGATCCGGTTGACCAGCGCCGGGCTGCGCAGCGTGCCCGAGGAGATGGTCGAGGCCGCCCGCTCCACGGGCGCGACCACGCGGCAGCTGCTGCGGACGGTGCTGCTGCCGCAGGCACGGCCACAGATCATGCTGGGCGTCAACCAGACCACGATGATGGTGCTGGCCAGCATCGTCATCGCCGGCCTCATCGGCGCGGGCGGGCTCGGGCTGCAGACCGTGCTGGGACTCACCCGCTCCGAGTACGGCATCGCCACCGCCGCGGGGCTGGCGATCGTGCTGCTGGGCATCACCCTCGACCGGCTCACCCAGGCGCTGGGCTCCACCGACGAGGAGACCCGGGCGACGGTCAAGACCGGCTGAGCGGCCTCGCCCGGCGGCTGTGCCGACGGGCGAGGCGCGGCTGCCTCGCCCCCAACGACTTCCTGCTGGAAGATCCGACCGACAAAGGAACGAGATCCATGCGATCCCCCCTGGAAGCTGACCTCGGCGGCACTGGCTGCGGGCCTCGTGCTCGCCGCCTGTGCCCGGAGACCGACGACGGCGCCGCGCCCGACGACGGTGAGAACGGCGCGAACGGCGACGCGGCCGACGCCTCCGGCGAGGAGGTCACGCTGGTGGCCAACCTCTGGCCCGGCTCGATGGCCAACGTGCAGGTCGCCGCGCACGTGCTCCGCGAGGAGCTGGGCGCCGACGTGACCGTCGAGGAGATCGACGAGCACGCCTCGTGGACCGGCCTGGACTCCGGTGAGCTCGACGCCGTGCTGGAGCTGTGGCTGTCCGGCCACGAGGACGAGTACGAGCAGTACGTCGAGGAGCTGGGCACCGTCGAGGACATCGGTGAGATCGGCGTCGTCGGCGAGATCGGCTGGTTCATCCCCGAGTACGTCCTCGACGAGTATCCCGAGATGGAGACCTGGGAAGGCATCGAGGGCAACGAGGAGATCTTCGCCACCTCGGAGACCGGCGACTCCGGCCGCTTCCTGGCCGCCGACCCGAGCTTCGTGCAGTTCGACGAGGTCATCATCGACAACCTCGGCCTCGACCTGCAGGTCGTGCAGTCCGGGTCCGAGTCGGCCCAGCTGACCGAGGTCCAGACGGCGATCGACAACGAAGACCCGGTGCTGTTCTACTTCTACACGCCGCACTGGATGCACGAGCGCTACGACCTCGCCCAGGTCGAGCTGCCCGAGTACGAGGAGAACTGCGGGGACCCGGAGGAGGAGCGCACCTGCGGCTACCCCGAGGAGAACATGCTCAAGATCGTCAACGCGGACCTGTCCGACGACGCGCCGGTCTCGTACGAGTTCCTGACCGGCTTCCAGATGCAGAACGAGTGGCAGGACGAGATCACGTTCCTGATGGCCGACGAGGGCGAGGGCATGTCGCCCGAGGACGCGGCCGCGCAGTGGGTCGAGGAGAACCCGGACGTGGTCGAGGACTGGGTGTCCTGAGCGTCCGTGCGGACCCGCCCTGCAGGGTCGGGTCCGCACGCCGCGTCGGGGCCGCCGCTCGTGCTGTCGGGGGCGGCCCCGAACGCGTCCGCCGCCCGACGCCTGTCGGGTCAGCCCGCGTGGCGGTAGGTGGCGGCCTCGTCGGGCGGCAGCGGGGTGTTGCCCAGGATGAGGTCGGCGGCCTTCTCCGCGATCATCATCACGGGGGCGTAGATGTTGCCGTTGGTGATCGAGGGCATCACCGACGCGTCCACGACCCGCAGCCCCTCGAGGCCGTGGACCTTCATCGTCTCCGGGTCGACGACCGACATCTCGTCGGTGCCCATCCTGGCCGTGCAGGACGGGTGGTAGGCGGTCTCGCCGTCGCGCGCGACCCAATCGAGGATCTCCTCGTCGGTCTGCACGCCCGGGCCGGGCTCGAGCTCGCCGTCGTTGAAGGCGTCGAAGGCCGGCTGCTGCAGGATCTCGCGGGCCACCCGCACGCACTCGACCCACTCCCGGCGGTCGCGCTCCGTGGAGAGGTAGTTGAAGCGCAGCGCCGGGTAGACGCGCGGGTCGCGGCTGGTGATCTTCACCGAGCCGCGCACGTCGGAGAACATCGGCCCGATGTGGACCTGGTAGCCGTGGCCGCCAGCCGGCGAGGTGCCGTCGTAGCGGATCGCGATCGGGAGGAAGTGGAACATCAGGTTGGGGCGGTCGACCTCGTCGTTGGTGCGCACGAACCCGCCGGCCTCGAAGTGGTTGGTCGCGCCGGGACCCGACCGCGCGAACAGCCACTGCGCGCCGATCCACGGGCGACGCCACCAGGCCATGTGCGGCTGCAGCGAGACGGGCTGCTTGGAGGCGTACTGGACGTAGACCTCGAGGTGGTCCTGGAGGTTCTCGCCGACGCCGGGCAGGTGGTGGATCGGGCGCACGCCCACCCGGGAGAGCTCGTCGGCGTCGCCGACCCCGGACAGCTGCAGCAGCTGCGGGGTGTTGATGGCGCCGCCGGCGAGGATGATCTCGCCGCCGTGCACGCGCTTCAGCCGACCACGGTGGATGTAGTCCACCGCGCGGGCGCGCTTGGTGTCGTCGAAGACGACCCGTGCCGCGTGGGCCCGGGTGGTGACGGTGAGGTTGGGGCGGTCCATCACCGGGTGGAGGTAGGCGCGGGCCGCCGACAGCCGCCGGCCGCGGTGCACGTTGCGGTCGAAGCGCGCGAAGCCCTCCTGGCGGTAGCCGTTGACGTCGTCGGTGAGGGGATGGCCCGCCTGCTGCGCGGCCTCGAGGAAGGCGCCGAACAGCGGGTTGTCGGCCTCGCCGCGCTCGAGCACGAGCGGCCCCTGGCCGCCGCGCCACTTGTCCTCACCCGCCAGGCAGGTCTCCATGCGCTTGAAGTAGGGCAGGCAGTGGGCGTAGTCCCACGCCTCCATGCCGGGCTCGCGAGCCCAGTGGTCGTAGTCCAGGGGATTGCCGCGCTGGAAGATCATGCCGTTGATGCTCGAGGAGCCGCCGAGCACCTTGCCGCGGCCGTGGAAGATCCGACGGCCGTGCATGTTGGGCTCGGGCTCGGACTCGTAGCACCAGTCGTAGAAGCGGCTGCCGATCGGGAACGGCAGCGCCGCCGGCATGTGGATGAACACGTCCCACTTGTAGTCCGGGCGGCCGGCCTCGAGCACCAGCACGGAGGTGTCGGGATCCGCGCTGAGGCGATTGGCGAGGGCGCTGCCGGCGGAGCCACCGCCGACGATCACGTAGTCGTAGTGCGGCTCGGTCATGGTGCATCCGTGGGTCGGGTCAGCGGGAGGGGAGTGGCCGTCGTCGAGCGCGCGACGAGGCCCGGGCAGGCCGGCACGGTATCGCGGCGCCCTCGACGCGACCGCCGGCATCCCCCTGCGCGTGGCCGGCGCCGACGGCCGCGCCGGTCGACGTGGTGCGCACGGG
>SKLC01000442.1 GCA_007123425.1 Nitriliruptoraceae bacterium | reverse complement strand
TCGGCGTAGCTCGCCGCGAGGTTCGCGGTCAGGGTGGACTTGCCCTCACCGGTCAGCGAGGAGGTCACCAGCAGGGTCCGGGGGTCGCCGCGGTGCTCCGTGGGCGCGACGGTGCCCGCTGCGGCCCCGCCACGGGTCGGGGTCGTGCCGGTCAACTGCCAGATCGGCGCGAGCTGCAACGACAGCCGCAGCGACCGGAACGCCTCCGCGGTCACGCTCGACGGATCGCTCACGGCGGGCAGCGGCACCGACTCGCGCTCACGCTTCGAGCGGTGCGGGAAGCGGGCGATCACCGGGAGCCCGAACGCCTCCTCGGCATCGCGACGGGTGCGCACCTTGGTGTCGGCGTAGTCGATCCCGAGGACGATGACGGCGCCCAGGAGCAGGCCCAGCAGGCCGGCGACGCCCAGCCGCGGCACCACGGACACGGGCAGCGCCAGCGGTCCCTGATCGAGCGCCGCGGTCGCGACCGGACTGGGCTCCTCGAGCGTCTCCAGCTCCGGCTCCAGCCCGCTGCGCTGGTCACGCAGCGAGCGCTCCTCCGACTGCGCCATCGAGTACTCGTCGATCAGGCCCTCGAGCTCGGCCTCGAGCAGGCGACGATCGACGTCGCCCTCGGGAAGCTCGCCGATCTCCTGCTCCAGGCTCCGGATGCGCTCGTCCAGCGACTCCTGGCGCTGCACGGCCCGGTCGATCCCGTCCTGGAGGTTGTCCTCGACGCGCTGGTCGACGGTCTGCTGGATCTCCTGCGCGTAGGTGGTGGCGAGCTCAGCCGCCAGATCGGGGCTGGACTGCGTCGCGGTCACCGAGATCGTGCCGATGGTCTCGTCGGTCTCGAGCGCGACGCCATCGACGTCGCCGGAGTCGATCTGCCCGTCCATGCGCTCGAGCACGCGGTTGGTCAGGTCGCCCTGGCGCGCCAGCAGCAGCACCAGATCGAAGTTCACCCGCTCGGTGGCCCGGTCGTTGCGGATGAGCAGGTGGGAGGCCCGGAAGGTGACCGAGGGGTCGGCGATCTCTTCCGCGGTGGGCTCGCTGCCGATCCGCGGGGTGGTCACCAGGGCGACCAGGACGGCGAGGGCCGCGACGCCTGCCAGCACCCACCACCAGCGCCGCAGCGGGACCAGATACCGCGACAGCGGGCTCGACTCGTTCACGTGCGCTCGCCCCCAGGTGTCGGCACGGGCCCTCCGGCGGACAGCCCGAACTCGAGCTGGCCCTGCACCGGCCCGAACCGGACCGAGGGTACCGGCGGCGTGGTCCCGCGTCCTCGGATGTTTCTGCTCTGCGCGGAGTACGCTTCTCCCGGCCAAGCGCAGCGCGCACGACCAAGGTGGCGACGTGGACCAGGGGGCCGGCGACGTCGTCGCCCGACTCGCCGACGCCGCATGGCTGCCGCCGCTGGGGCCCTA
The DNA here is from genome assembly GCA_007123425.1 of Nitriliruptoraceae bacterium. GTDB lineage: Bacteria > Actinomycetota > Nitriliruptoria > Nitriliruptorales > Nitriliruptoraceae > SKLC01. Next base: position 3,479 of record SKLC01000442.1, on the reverse strand, counting down.
CGCCTGCTTCGGGCAGCGGTGGTGGCTTCGCACGACCGACCCTGCCCTGGCCTCGATGCTGGCCGACCTGTTCGCGTCCTTCGCATGTGCCCGACGCGAGGACGACGAGCCAAGCGCCCCCGTCTACGGGATCCTGCCCGTCAGCGCGCATGGCCGCGGCGCCGTCGAGCGTGACGGCGAACTCATGCGAAGCCGCAACAGTGCCTCGGGGCTGCTGCGCCACCTGATCTGGCTGATCAACCGGCAGGTCATCGACGCCTCGCTGGACCGGCTGCTGCTGCACACGGCAGCGGCCGAGGTGGACGGGCGTGTCGTGCTGTTGCCCGCCCCCATGGAGTCGGGCAAGACCACGCTCGTGACCGGCCTCCTCGACCGTGGCGCCGCCTACCTCACCGACGAGGCCGCCGCGGTCGCCGACGACCTCACCGTGACCGGCTACCCCAAGCCCTTGTCGATCGATGCCGGCGCCCGGTCCGTCCTCGCCCATCACGCCCCTGACCTCGATGAGGGCCTCGCGGCATATCACGCGAGCCAGTGGCAGGTGCAGCCGGCGAGCTTCACCCGCGTCGTCGCCGACGGGCCGCTCGGGGTGATCGTCTTCCCGCGCTACGAGTCCGGCGCGGCGACCGAGCTGCGCCGGCTGCGGCCCGTCGAGGCCGTGGACCACGCGGTGCCCTGCACCTTCGCCCCCAAGGGCGAGCCCGTGCCCACGGCCAAGGTCCGCCAGCTGGCTGGGATCGCGACGGCCGTGCCCTGCTACGCGCTGACCTCGGGATCGCTCGACGAAGCCTGCGACGCGGTGTTCACTGCTGCCCGCGAGGCCAGGGCCGAGCGGGAGGCCGAGCCTGCCTCCGACCGGCGTCGGGAGGATCCCGCTGGCTGAGCTGCTCGTGCTCTGCACCGCGAACATCGCCCGCAGCCCCTTGCTGGCGGAGATGCTGCGTGCAGAGGCGGACCGCCGGGGCCTGCCCCTCGAGGTCGCCTCGGCCGGTGTGGACGCCATGATCGCGCAGCCCGCCGCCGAGCTCGCCGATCGTGTCGCCCGGGGCGCCGGGCTGTCCCTGGCATCGCACAGCTCGAGGCCGTTGATGGCGGTGCCCCTGACGCAGGCCGAGCTGGTGGTCGGCATGACCCGGCGTCACCGCGACCACGTGCGCCGCAGTCATCCTCGGCTGCGCGACCGCGCGTTCGCGCTGCGTGAGCTGCTCGTCCTGCTCGACCGGGCAGCGGCGGACGGAGAGCTCGAGCGGATCCGGCAGGCCACGCCGGCTGGGTCACGCGAGCGGCTGGCGGCGGTCGCCGAGTCGGCCTCTGCCCGCCGGCCCGTGCGTGGACGGCGGCGCCTGGACGTGCCTGACCCGGCCGGGGCGGGGCAGGAGGCCTACGACGAGCTGGGCCGCGAGCTCGCGGCCGCCACGACGCGCCTCACCGGCGCGCTGTTCGAGCCTGCCCAGGCCTGAGCCGTCGTCGCCCGGCGCTGTCGAGGTCAGCTGGCGGGCACGAGGCGGACACGGACCTGCGTGTGGGCCGTGACGGTGCCGGTCACGTGCACGGCCTCGTCGATGACCTCGACGTCCAGGTCGTCGCCGTCACCGTGGACGCCCATGCCCTGGCCCTCGCCGCCGCCGGCCACCTCGACGTCGGCGATCTCCCAGCCCTGCGGCGGGTGGATGCGCACGTCGAGGAGGTCGGGGATGGCCTTGGCCTGCCGCCACCAGGACCACTCGTAGACCACGCCGTCGCCGGTGTCGGTCAGCGGCGCGGTCCCGCCGAGGTCGATGCCGAAGGTGCTGCGGTCCTCGGGGGGAGTGGCGTGGTAGAGGTCGACCACCCGCAGCCCCCGGTAGTCGGTCGGGCCGGTCGGGGCGAGCGACTCCTCGGGGATCCGGGCGTCGAGGATGTGCGTGTCGCCCGGCAGCCAGGTGTTGAACCAGGTCCAGTTCCAGCCTGGCGGCCCCTCGAAGCACTGGTTGTCCCCGTCGGCCACGAAGCAGTTGCCGATGATGTAGTCGTCGCGGCCCGATGTCGGCAGGGGGTTGTCGACGGTCACGTCGAGGCTCGCTGTCCGCCGGGCGGTGAGGCTGCCGTCGCCGGTGCGGGCGAGCTCGTCGAGGTAGACGCTGACGTCGAACTCGTGGCCGAGGTGGACGTCCTGCTTGCCGCCCACCGAGTTGTTGGCGCTGACGGCGAACAGGTCACTGGTCTCGGTCGGCGCCAGGGATCCGGTCGCGCCGACGTCGGTGAAGGCCCGTTGCTCCTCGCCGTTCTCGCTGAAGACCTGCAGCTGGCGTTCGGCGCTCGCTCCGGCGATGGCGCGCGCCATGGCCACCCCGTCCCAGCTGCCGTCGAGGATCCGGGCGAGGGCGGTGTCGCCGAGCTGGGCGAGCGCGTCCTTCCGTGCGTCGCTGGCGTCCGCGCCGAGCACCTCGTAGATGTCGGTGGTCACCAGCTGCGCGAACTGGTCGGTGGGCAGCTCCTCGTCGTCCAGGCCGAGCGCCTCGGCCAGGTCCGGGTCGAGGCTCAGGGTGCCGCCGGCGGCCTCCAGCAGGCGCTGCAGGCCGGCGGGATCGAGCAGGATCATGCCGTCCAGGCGCTGTCCCGTGCGCATCGCGAAGAGGTCGAGCGCGACCCGGGCGGTGCTGGGCAGGTCGGGCTCGAGGTTCACGTTCGAGAACGAGCTGGTGCCCCACAGGCGTGCGTAGCGCTCGTGGAACTCCTCGTCGGCGGCGACGCCCACGTCCACGGCCCCGCCGAGCTCGCTGATCCGCTCCGCGCCGTCGTCATCGTCGGGGCTCTCGTAGACCGAGCTCTGGCCGAAGCTCACGCTGCCGCCGTCGACCTCGAGCACGCCCCAGAACCCGATCAGGCCGCCGGTGCCGCGCAGCTCCGAGGAGGTCTGCATCCCGACGAAGTAGCGGCGCGGCTCCTCGGTGCCGAGGAAGCCGGGCAGCGCGGTGGTCAGGCTCCGGGCGGTGGTGGCGGCGTCCACCATGCCCTCGGAGAGCTCGAGCAGCTCCGCCCGGCCCTCGCGAAGCTCCTCGGGCACCCACCCCTGCGGCGGCTCGGCCAGGGCCTGTCGGGCGCGCTCCAGGCGGGTGATCGGCAGGTCGTCGACGAGATCGCGGGCGGCGATGAGCGGCGCGAGGTCCACCGCGCCGTCGGCGACCTCGATGTCGAGGCCGTCGCGCAGCAGGTGCTCGCCGCCGGCCAGGGCCTGGTCGAGCAGCTCCACGGCGGCGTCGGCGGTCTCGACGACCTCGCGGGTCTCGGTGATCGAGTGGCCGGCGACCGGGAGCACGGAGGCGGCGGACCACCGCAGGCTGGTCGCTCGGCTCCGGGCGGGCACGAGCTGGTCGTCGGCTTCGGCCAGCGTGGCCCGCGCCTCGTCGATGTCGATCTCCCCGCGCGCGCCGCCCACGGTCTCCAGACTGGTGCGTGCCTCCAGCAGCGCGCTGCGCACCGTCAGCAGGTCGTAGGCG
>SKLC01000031.1 GCA_007123425.1 Nitriliruptoraceae bacterium | reverse complement strand
TCGGAGATCGGCGCCTGGCCGAGCGGCTCGTGGCCGCCGGCGTCCGGGAGCAGGACGAGGCCCGTCGGCTGGCCCGGGACCCCGAGGCGCTGCGGCTGGTGGAGCACGCCGCGCGCCTCGGCGAGACGCTGCGCGGCATGGAGGTCGCCGGCGGCCGCATCGCCGAGCTGGTCGACAGCCTCCGCTCGTATGCCCGCCCCACGAGCACGCCGCTCGACGGGGTCGACGTGCACGCGACGCTCGAGGACGCGCTGCGCCTGCTCGCCCACCGGCTCGATGGGGTGGAGATCGAGCGGCGCTACGGCCGGGTGCCGGCCATCCGCGCGCATCCGGGGCCCCTCAGCCAGGTGTGGACCAACCTGCTGACCAACGCGGCCGAGGCGCTCGGTGGGCGGGGGCGGATCTCGCTCGCCACGGATGCTCCCGACCCGGCGCACGTGCGCGTCCGGGTCACCGACGACGGGCCCGGCATCGACCCCGAGCTGCTGCCACGGCTGTTCGAGCCGCGGTTCACCACGCGCCACGGTCGGGTGCGCTACGGCCTGGGGCTCGGGCTCGCGATCGCCCGCCGCATCGTGGAGAGCCACCACGGCACCATCGACGTGGCGACCCGTCCCGGCGAGACGACCTTCGAGGTGATGCTGCCCCTCGAGGGCCCATCCGACGACGAACGAGAGGCCCCGTGATGAGGCTGGCAGTGCTGGTGCTGGAGGACGAGCCCGAGGTGCGCAACGCGCTCGTGCGCGACCTGGCTCCCCTGGCCGGCGACGTCCGGCTCGAGCCAGCGGGCGACGTCGAGGACGCCTGGGAGGCCGTGGCCGAGCTCGAGGCGGACGGCGACCTGCTGGCCGTGGTGCTCGCCGACCACCGCCTGCCCGGGCGCACGGGGGTGGACTTCCTCGTCGAGCTGCACGAGCGACCGCACCGCAGCGCGGTCCGCAAGGTCCTGGTGACCGGGCAGGCCGACCAGGACGACACGATCCGGGCGGTCAACGAAGCCGGGCTCGAGCGCTACGTCGCCAAGCCGTGGGACGCGGCCGACCTCGTCGAGCTGACCCGGGAGCAGCTGACAGAGTTCGTGCTCGCCACCGGCATCGACCCGCTGCCCCACCTGCGCGCGCTGCAGGCCGAGCGCATCCTGCCGTCGCTCCGCGAGCGGGGCGATGCCTGACATCCCCGGACCCTGCCCCGCACGGCGCGCAGCATCCGCAGGGGACCCGGTCCACCCATCCGGTCGACGGCAGGCGCGGGCCGACCGTGCTCGGACCGCTACCGTCGTGCCCTCCGCCTGCCGGGCTCGCCGGCAGCGCGCCGCTGCGGCACCCGCCTTGGGCGTGCCGCACGTCACGTCGACACCTGCTGGAGCCACACGTGCCCCCGTCCCGAGACCAGTCGCTGAAGCCCCGTGAGGAGCTGCGCAACGTCGCGATCGTCGCCCACGTCGATCACGGAAAGACCACCCTCGTCGACGCCATGCTGTGGCAGTCGGGCGTGTTCCGGGCCAACGAGGACGTCGCGGAGCGGGTCATGGACTCCACCGACCTCGAGCGCGAGCGCGGCATCACGATCCTGGCCAAGAACACCGCGGTGGTCCTGCCCGACGCCAGCACCGAGGGCGGCGACGTCACGCTCAACGTGGTCGACACCCCCGGGCACGCCGACTTCGGCGGTGAGGTCGAGCGCGCGCTGGCGATGGTCGACGCGGCGCTGCTGCTCGTCGACGCCAGCGAAGGACCGCTGCCCCAGACCCGCTTCGTCCTGCGCAAGGCGCTGAGTCGAGGGCTGCCCGTCATCGTCGTGGTCAACAAGATCGATCGGCCCGATGCGCGGATCTCGGAGGTCGTGGACGAGGCCTTCGACCTGCTCATCGACCTCGGCGCCGATGACGATCAGATCGACCTGCCGGTGCTCTACACCAACGCCAAGGACGGCACCGCCACCCTCGACCCCGCTGTGGCCGGCACCGACCTCAAGCCGCTGTTCGAGACGATCCTCGAGCATGTGCCCGCGCCGACCCACGACCCGGCCCACCCCTTCCAGGCGATGGTCACCAACCTCGACGCCGACCCGTACGTGGGTCGCCTCGCCCTCTGCCGCGTGCAGCACGGGACCGTGCGGCGCGGCGACACGGTGGCATGGTGTCGCACCGACGGCACGATCGAGCGCGTCCGGCTCACCGAGCTCTATGTCACGCGGGGGCTGCAGCGCGTGGGTGCGGACGAGGCCGGCCCCGGCGACCTCATCGCGGTCGCGGGCCTGAGCGAGGTCACGATCGGCGAGACGCTGGCGGCCGCCGACGACCCCCGCCCGCTGCCCGTGCTCACGGTCGACGAGCCCAGCCTGGGCATGACCCTGGGCGCGAACTCCTCGCCGCTTGCGGGCAAGGACGGCGACAAGCTCACCGCGCGCCAGATCGAGGCCCGCCTGGAGCAGGAGCTGGTCGGCAACGTCGCCCTGAAGGTGCTTCCCACCGAGCGGCCGGACACCTGGGAGGTGCAGGGCCGGGGCGAGCTGCAGCTGGCCGTGCTGGTCGAGACCATGCGGCGCGAGGGATTCGAGCTCACCGTGGGCAAGCCGCGCGTGGTGACCCGGGAGATCGACGGCACGCTGCACGAGCCCTTCGAGCACCTCTCCATCGACGTCCCGGAGGACTACGTGGGCGTGGTCACCCAGCTGCTGGGGCTGCGCAAGGGCCGCATGCAGGAGATGGTCAACTCGTCCGCGGGCGGGGCGGACGGCTCGGGCTGGGTGCGCCTCGAGTACCGCATGCCGGCCCGCGGCCTGATCGGCCTGCGCACCGAGTTCCTCACCGAGACGCGCGGCACGGGGATCCTCCACCACGTCTTCGACGGCTACGAGCCGTGGCAGGGCGAGATCCGCACGCGCCCCAACGGCTCGCTGGTCGCCGACCGTCAAGGTCAGGCCACGCAGTTCGCGCTCATGACGCTCCAGGAGCGGGGCACCCTGTTCATCGGTCCCGGCGTCGAGGTCTACGAGGGCATGATCGTCGGGGAGAACGCCCGGTCCGAGGACATGGACGTCAACCCCACCAAGGAGAAGAAGCTCACCAACGTGCGCTCGGCCACCGCCGACGAGCTGGTGCGCCTGGCGCCCCCGCGACAGATGTCGCTCGACCAGGCGCTGGAGTTCATCCGCGAGGACGAGGCGGTCGAGATCACCCCCGCGCACGTGCGCCTGCGCAAGGTGGAGCTCGACCTGACCGTGCGCGCCCGCGCCGCCAAGCGCGCCAAGCGCGAGGCGACCTGACGCAGGAGCGAACGGCCAGTTGCCGACGCAACTACCATCGGGCACGCTGGACCGTGCCGGACCAGGCCCCGGCGTCACCGACCGGAGACGAGCCACGTGTCGAGCGTCCACCCCCTCGGGCTGCACCATGTCACCGCGATCGCCAGCGACCCGCAGCGCAACCTGGACTTCTACCACCACGTGCTCGGGCTGCGCCTGATCAAGCAGACGGTCAACTTCGACGCGCCCGAGGTCTACCACCTCTACTACGGCAACGAGGCCGGTGAGCCCGGGACCGTGCTGACCTTCTTCCCCTGGCCCGGGGCACCCGGGGGACGGCGCGGTGCCGGCCAGACGACCACCGTCTCCTTCTCCGTGCCGGAGGGCTCGCTGGGCTGGTGGCGCGACCACCTCACGCGCCTCGAGCTCGACCCCACCGACACCACCACCCGGTTCGAGGAGGAGGCGGTCGCCTTCCATGATCCCGACGGCCTCCGCCTCGAGCTGATCGCCCACGCAGCCACGCCCCACGACCCGTGGGAGGACGGCCCGGTCCCCGGCGAGCACGGCGTGCGGGGCTTCCACTCGGTCACCCTCACCGAGCGCAGCCTCGACACCACGGCCCGCCTGCTGACGGGCACGCTCGGCTTCTCCCCCACCATCGAGGAGGAGGGCCGTGCCCGGTTCGGCGTCGCGGACGCCGGCGCGGGCCAGATCATCGACGTGGTGGCCGACCGCAGCGGCCCCGACGGCCTGGTCGCGGCCGGCACGGTCCACCACATCGCCTGGCGGGCGCCCGACGACGAGACCCAGAAGCGCTGGCGCGGCGAGATCGTGGAGACGGGCCTCGGCGTGACGGACATCATCGACCGGCAGTACTTCCACTCGATCTACTTCCGTGAGCCCGGTGGGGTGCTGTTCGAGATCGCCACTGACGGGCCGGGCTTCACCGCCGACGAGCCACTGCTCGAGCTCGGCCGCAGGCTGCGGCTGCCGCCGTGGCTCGAGCCCAAGCGCGAGGACATCGAGGCCCACCTGCCCACGCTCGAGCTGCCCGACGCGTGACCACGAAGGACGCGCCGTGAGTGACGTCAGCCTGGACGCGCTCGTCCATGTCCATCGCCCGCCCCTCGACCAGGACCCGCTCACCCTGCTGCTGCTCCACGGCACCGGAGCGACCGAGCAGGACCTGCTGCCACTGGGCGAGCTGCTCGCGCCCACGGCCCGCCTGATCTCGCCCCGTGGCCGCGTGCTGGAGCACGGCATGCCGCGGTGGTTCCGCCGCCATGCCGAGGGCGTGTTCGACCTCGACGATCTCGTCGCGCGCACCCACGAGCTCGCCGACTGGCTCGAGACGGCGAGCGAGGCCTACGAGGCCGATGCCACGCGGCTCGTCGCGGCGGGCTTCTCCAACGGGGCCAACATCGCCGGCGCCCTCCTGCTGCTGCGGCCCCGGACGCTGCGCGCCGCGGCGCTGTTCGCGCCGATGCTGCCCCTGGAGCCCGAGGAGCTGCCCGACCTGCGCCACGTGGCGGTGTTCGTCTCCGCCGGGCGGCGCGACCCCATCTGCCCGCCCGAGCAGGTGGAGCGACTGGCCTCGCTGCTCGCCGACGCGGGCGCCACGGTGGCCCTGCACTGGCACGACGGCGGCCACGAGGTCGCGCT
>SKLC01000214.1 GCA_007123425.1 Nitriliruptoraceae bacterium | reverse complement strand
TCGTCGCTGCGACGCGGCAGCGACGTCGAGATGTCCGTGCCGGGTCCGTGTGCCCCCATCCTGCCGCGCGCCGGCGCGGCCCACAGGTGCCGTCGGCACTCCCCCAGGGGGCCGATGTGCTCTGCCGGCGCGGCTCGCGGGAGGCTGCGGCGCGGACGGCGTTCGCGGGGCCTACATGCACGGCCGCACCCCACTGCAGGTCCTACAGTCACGCCAGGGAGTCGAGCTGTCGCCCCAACCCGTGGCCTCCACGGCCTAGGAGCTCCTGGCGCGCACACCTCGGCGAAGGCGCGTCGCGGTGCGGGGGGGCGTGCGCCCTCGGTCGTCGGACGAACGGCCGAGCAGCCCCGGCGCCACGCTCTACAGTCCTCGAGGAGCCTGTCCGTCACCGTCCGAGGACGATTGCGCTGTGCGAATCCACGACGATGTGACCCAGCTGGTGGGAGGTACCCCGCTGGTTCGCCTCAACCGCCTGACCGAGCGCTCTCGGGCCACGGTCGTGGCCAAGCTCGAGTTCCTCAGCCCCGGCCTGAGCGTCAAGGACCGCATCGGCGTGGCGATGATCGAGGCCGCGGAGCGCTCCGGTGAGCTGCCTCCCGGGGGCACCGTCGTCGAGGCCACCAGCGGCAACACCGGCATCGCGCTGGCGATGGTCGGCGCCGCCAAGGGCTACCGGGTGGTGCTGACGATGCCGGAGACGATGTCGCGCGAGCGGCGGATGCTGCTGCGCGCCTTCGGCGCGGAGCTGGTGCTCACCCTGGGCAGCGAGGGCATGCGCGGCGCCGTCGAAGAGGCCGAGCGGATCAGCAGCCAGCAGGGCGCGGTCCTCGCCCGACAGTTCGCCAACGAGGCCAACCCCGAGGTGCATCGGCGCACCACCGCCGAGGAGATCTGGGCCGACACCGACGGCGAGGTCGACGTCGTGGTCGGCGGGATCGGTACCGGTGGGACCATCACGGGCGTCGGCCAGGTCCTCAAGGAGCGCAAGCCGTCGCTGCGGATGGTGGCCGTGGAGCCCGCGGAGTCGCCGATCCTCTCCGGCGGCGAGCCGGGGCCCCACAAGATCCAGGGCATCGGCGCGAACTTCGTTCCCGAGGTGCTCGACACCACGATCTATGACGAGGTGCTGGCGGTGGATGCCGGCACCGCGATGGAGCACGCCCGCCGCGCAGCCCGCGAGGAGGGGCTGCTGGTGGGCATCTCGTCGGGGGCTGCGCTCGCCGCAGCGCTCGAGGTCGCCGCGCGACCGGAGTCCGAGGGCCGGCTGATGGTCGTGGTGATCCCGTCCTATGGCGAGCGGTACCTCTCGACCGACCTGTACCGCGACCTGGCCGACTGACATGGCGGGTGCGGGTGACGGCACGCCCCGGGCCGGGGACCAGCGCCATCCCGGATGGCGGGCCCGGCTGCGCGAGGACCTGCGTGCTGCTGCGGAGCAGGACCCGGCAGCCCGCTCCCGGGCCGAGCTACTGCTGGCCTACCCGGGGCTGCACGCCGTGTGGCTGCACCGGCTGGCGCAGCGCTGGTGGCGCCGGCCCCTGCTGCGGCTGCCCGCACGGCTGCTCTCGCACCTGGGCCGCGCCCTGACGGGCATCGAGATCCATCCTGCCGCCCGCTTGGGACGCCGCGTGTTCATCGACCACGGCATGGGCGTGGTGATCGGCGAGACAGCCGAGGTCGGCGACGATGTGCTGCTCTATCACGGCGCAACGCTCGGGGGGCGCAGCTCCCGCGGCGGCAAGCGCCACCCCACGGTCGAGAACGGCGTCACGATCGGTGCGGGGGCCCGGGTGCTCGGTCCCGTGCGGATCGGGGCACGCGCGCGCATCGGCGCGAACGCCGTGGTGGTCAAGGACATTCCGGCCGACAGCGTCGTCGTCGGCGTCCCCGGCCGGGTGCTCGACCGGCCCAGCGGCCCGGACGACGACGTGGATCCGGCGATCCACATCTGAGCCCGCCCTGCCCCCGAGCACAGGGCATCGCCCCCTCTGTCCCACACGACACAGTGGGCCCCATGTGACGTGGTTAGCGTCGGTGGAACCCGCGCCGCTACCGCAGCGGTCGATGAGCCCCGAGGTCCCGCCGTGCGCCGTCACCTGCTCGCGCTCCCGCTCGCGCTTCTCCTCGTCCTGCTGCTGGGCGCAACCGCCTCCCTCGCCCGCCCGGCGCTGCCGCCCCAGGCGGAGGGGCCCGACCGCACGCTGACGGTGATGACCCGCAACCTCTACTTCGGCGCCGGGCTCACCGACGTGCTCGCAGCACAGACGGAGGAAGAGTTCCTCACCGAGGCCATCGCGGCCTTCGAGACCGCGATGGCCAGCGACTTCCCGGCCCGTGCCGCGGCGATCGCCGACGAGATCGTCGATGAGGAGCCGGCGCTGATCGGCATCCAGGAGGCCACCTGGTGGACCACCACGACGTTGACCGACCCGCCGCAGCCGGTGCCGGCGATGACCGTCGACTTCGTGGGGCTCATCCTCGACGAGCTCGCCGACCGCGGCGCCTCCTACACGGCCGTCGAGACGGTGGAGGGCTTCGACGCCGAGATCCCCGTGGAGCAGCTCGGCGCCAGCGTGCGACTGACGGTCGGTGACGTCCTGCTCGCCCGCACCGACCTGCCGACCTCGCGGCTGAAGATCTCCAACGTCCAGTCGGGCACCTACGACACGATGATCAGCCTGCCGAGCCCCATCGGCGAGCTCGCCTTCCCGCGCCAGTGGATCTCGGCGGACGTCAAGGTCCGCGGCGCGCAGGCACGGGTGATCACCACCCACCTCGAGTCCATCGCGGCGCCGGTCCGCATCGGCCAGGCGCTCGAGCTGCTCGCCGGCCCCGCCGACACGGGGCTGCCCGTGATCGCGATCGGCGACTTCAACGCGCAGATCACCGCCGAGGGGGACGCCAGCGCGCTGCTGCTCGACGCCGGCTTCGAGGACGCCTGGGCCACCGCACGGCCCGGGGAGCCCGGGCTGACCTGCTGCCAGGACGACGACCTGCGCAACCCCGTCTCGGACCTGACCTCGCGCATCGATCTGATCCTGACCCGGGGCGAGTTCCGGGTCGAGGACGTCCGGGTGGTCGGTGACGAGCCCCAGCCGAGCCTGTCGGATCTCGGCGTCCTGTATCCCTCCGACCACGCCGGTGTGGTCGCCGACCTGGTGCTCCCGCATCCCCGCACGGCCCGAGCCGGCCGCTGACACGCGCTGCCCCTGGGTGGCCGTCGAGCTCCCGACACCGCCCGCACCAGCTGCGTGGGGATCATCAGCTTGCCCTGCCGCAGGGAGCGGAAGTGGCGAACAGCCGTGCGGTCCACCGACCCGCTGCGCCCGTCATGTGCTCGACCAGCTGGTCGAGGGCGGTGCTCCAGCCGCCGGAGAAGCCCATCTGCTCGTGCGCTTCGGCCGACTCCGGGCTCGCGTGGATCGCGCGCACCGAGTAGCGCGTGCTCTGTCCGACGGCCTCGAAGGTCAGCTCGGCGGTGAACTGCAGCCCGCCGTCGTCGCCGTCGGCAGCGGGCAGGGGCCGGTACCCGGGTCCGAGGGCGGAGGTCCACACCAGGCGGTGGGGCTCCTGCACCTCGAGGTAGCAGCCGCCGGTGTCGTCGTCGTAGACGGTGCCGTCCGGGTCCTGCATCACCGTCCGGAAGATCCCGCCGGGACGGAGGTCGATCTCGCACTCGATGGTCTTCCACGGCCGGGGCACGAACCACGCCTTGAGGTGCTCGGGGTCGGTCCAGGCCTTCCAGACCAGCTCGACCGGCACGTCGACGAGACGCTCGAGGAGGAGGTCGCAGTCGGGGTCGTGGCGGAACGACGGGGAGTCGGCGGCGGTCACGGGTGCTCCTTCTTCATCTCGTAGAGGTGCTCGTCCAGGCGGTCGAGGCGGCGCTCCCACACGTCGCGCTGTTCGGACAGCCAGTGCTCGGCCGCACGCAGCGGCTCGGGGGTGAGCCGGTAGGTGCGCACCCGCCCCTGCTTGTGCGAGGCCACCAGTCCGCTGTCCTCGAGCACCTTCAGGTGCTGCAGGAACGACGGCAGCGCCATGTCGAACTCGTCGGCGAGCTCCGACGTCGCGGCCGGCCCGCGGCCGAGACGCTCGACGACCGCCAGTCGGGTGGGGTCGGCCAGCGCCTTGAAGACCCGGCCGAACCCCGGGTCCCGATCGAGCAGCGCAGATTGATTAGGCATACGACTAACCATAGGCCCATTCGTCGCTTAGGTCAACACCTCACCGAAATGGCCGGCAGCCGGGTCCCTCTCCCCTCGGCGACGCCGTTGCGGCCAGCACCCCTGGCGGCCATGGCGAGCACAGCGCCGACACCGGCACGATCGCCACCGCGGAATCGGCGTCCGCGGTGAGCCGCGCCCCAGCCACCGAGGGGCGCCGCCATGACGGCGACGACCCAGCAGGGCCGGCCGCATCCGCCGTGCTCACATCCCTCCGGCCGGCGTGCGGGCCAGTTCGTCGGTGAGCTCGCCGAGCAGCTGCTCCTCGTGCACCGCACGACCGCGAGCCGCGATGACGGCGCCGAGGTCGGCGTCCCAGCTCGCGTCGGGCGGCGGCGACGACAGGGGGCGCCCGGCCACATCAGCCGCCGCCTCGTAGTCGGCCCGGCCCATCCGCCACGGCACGGCGCCGAACCGGTCGACGAGCAGGTTGCCGATGCGGATCCCACCGGCGTCGAAGTCGGCGTGGAAGGCCAGCGCCACGCCGGCGTCGACCAGCTGCCCCAGCAGCGTCTGCACCGCCCCCGACGGCTGGCCGTCGGTGCACACCAGCGGCGGCGTGTCCGGCCCGCAGCGGTCGGCGACGGCGGCGACCACCGTGGGGTTCTCGACCACCAGCATCCGCTGGCCGGCCAGGGCGGTCCAGTCGCCCGGGTGGCGCACGAGCGTCCGCAGGGTGATGCGGCAGGGCTCGCCGGCGGCTGCGTGCGCCCG
>SKLC01000054.1 GCA_007123425.1 Nitriliruptoraceae bacterium | reverse complement strand
CGCGTGGAGGCCGCCCTGGCGGGGCAGGGCACCGTGGCGCTGGTCGACGACCTCGACCACGCCGTGGAGGCCGCCGAGGCCTACGCCGCCGAGCACCTCGAGGTGCAGACGGCCGACGCCCGCGCGGTCGCCGAGCGGATCCGCTACGCCGGCACCACCTTCATCGGGGACCACACGCCGGTGTCGCTGGGGGACTACGCGGCCGGCCCCAACCACACCCTGCCCGTGCTGGGCACCGCGCGCTTCGCCGGCGGCCTGACCACCGCCTCCTTCCTCGTCCCGGTCAACTACGTCCAGTACGACCGTGCCGCGCTCGAGGAGCTCGCCGCCACGGTCCGCTCGCTGTCCGACGCCGAGAACCTGCCCGCGCACTACCGCGCCGTCGAAGCCCGCCTGGAGTCGCCGTGAGCCCCGGCCAGGACCCCACCCCCGTGGGCGAGCGGGCCGTCTCGGGCTCCCCGGACCTCGAGCGGGTGCCCGTCCGCGCGGACCTCGCGGACGTCGAGCCCTACGGCGCGCCCCAGCTCGACGTGCCGGTGCGGCTCAACACCAACGAGACCGCCACGCCGCCGCCGCCCGGCTACCTCGAGGAGGTCGCCCGGCGCATCCAGGCGCTCGAGCTCAACCGGTACCCGGACCGGCCACACCGGGCCCTGCGTGCGGCTCTGGCCGCGCGCCACGGGGTGTCCCCGGAGCGGATCTGGGCGGCCAACGGCTCCAACGAGGTGCTGCTGCAGCTGCTGCAGGTCTACGGCGGCCCGGGGCGGCTGGCCCTGAGCCCCAGGCCCGGGTACTCGATGTACCCCGAGCTGTGCCGCACCGCCCTGACCGGGCACGTGGAGGTCGACCTCGACGACGACTTCCGGCTCACCCCGGAGGCGGCGGGCGCGGCCGTGGCCCAGCACGACCCGGACCTCGTCATCGTGCCGAGCCCCAACAACCCGGTCGGGACCCCGGTGGATCGCGACGTGATCCGCGCGATGCACGGCGCCGGGCACGCGCTGATCGTGGTCGACGAGGCCTACGTCGAGTTCGGCCCGGACGAGGCGAGCGTGGTGGGCCTGGTCGAGGAGCTGCCCCGCCTGGTGGTGGTGCGGACCTTCTCCAAGGCCTTCCGGCTGGCAGGGCTGCGCCTGGGCTACCTCGTGGGACCGACGTGGGTGGTCGACGACGTGCAGAAGGTGCGGCTGCCGTACCACCTCGACGCGCTGACGCAGGTCGCGGGCGAGGTCGCCCTCGAGCAGGAGGAGGCCTTCCTCTCCCATCGCGCGGAGGTGGCCGCGGAGCGGGACCGGCTGGCCTCGGCGATGTCGGGGCTGGCGGGGATCGAGGTCTTTCCCTCGGCCGCGAACTTCCTGCTGGTGCGCTCGGACGTCGACGGGCTCTTCGAGCGACTGCTCGCCCGGGACGTGCTCGTGCGAGACTTCTCGACCCGGCCGCGGCTGGCGGGCTGCGTGCGCGTCACCATCGGCACGCGCCAGGAGAACGACGCCTTCCTCCATGCGCTGGAGGCGGTCATCCACGACGCGAAGGAGCACACATGAGCGCCCGGGCCGCACGCGTGGAGCGTGACACCAAGGAGACCCGGATCGTCGTCGAGGTCGCTCTCGACGGCACCGGGCAGGTCGACGTCGCCACCGGGATCCCCTTCTTCGACCACATGCTCGACCAGCTGGGCCGGCACGGTCGCCTCGACCTCACCGTCCACGCCGACGGGGATCTCGAGATCGACGCCCACCACACCGTGGAGGACACCGGGATCGCGCTCGGCCAGGCGCTGTCGGAGGCCTGGGGCGACCGGGCGGGCGTGGAGCGCTTCGGCGACGCCACCGTGCCGATCGACGAGGCCCTGACCCGGGTCGCGATCGATCTCGCCGGCCGCCCCTATCTGGTGTGGCGCGTCGACCCGCCCCTGAAGGTCATCGGCGAGTCCTTCGAGACGCAGCTCGTCAAGCACTTCTTCGAGTCGGTGGTGGCCAACTCGCGCATGACCCTCCATGTCCACGAGCTGTCCGCCGACAACACCCACCACCTGTTCGAGTCGGTGTTCAAGGCCTTCGCGGTGGCGCTGCGGCGCGCGGTGGCGCAGACCGGTGGCGGCGTGCCGTCCACCAAGGGCGTGCTGCAGTGACCGCCCCGTCCACCGAGCGCGTCGTCGCCGAGGTCCGCCGCGCCCGGCCCCGGGTCGCGGTGATCGACTACGGCGCGGGCAACGTGCGCTCGGCCAAGCGGGGCTTCGACGCCGCCGGCGGGGACGCGTTCGTGACCGAGGAGGCCGCGGTCGCCGAGCGCGCCGACGTGCTGGTGGTCCCGGGTGTGGGGCACTTCGCGACGTGCGTGGCCCAGCTGCACGCCTGGGGCATCGAGCAGGTCGTGCGCTCGTTCATCGAGGACCAGCGGCCCGTGTTCGGCATCTGCGTGGGCATGCAGCTGCTCTACGAGCGATCCGACGAGGGCGACTCGGCAGGGCTCGGGCTGCTGCCCGGCCACGTCGAGCGGTTCCCCGCCGGGGCCGTCGTGCCCCACATGGGCTGGGACGTGGTGCATGCCGCCGAGGGCAGCGAGGCCGACCCGCTGCTCGAGGGCATCGCGGGGGAGCGCTGCTACTTCGTGCACTCCTACTACGCGGTGCCACGCGACCGCACGCACGTGGTGGGCCGCACCGCCTACGGCGGCGTCGACTTCCCGTGCCTGGTGCGCGAGGGCAGCGTCGTGGGCACCCAGTTCCACCCGGAGAAGTCCGGGGAGGTGGGGCTGCGCCTGCTGGCCAATTGGCTCCGCGCGCTCTGACGGCCCGCCCCGGGCACGAACCGAATCAGCTCAGCGAGTCCAGGGCGGTGCGGATGCGCTGCCGGGCCTCGCTGGCGACCTCCTCGAGCCCGGCCGCTCCCAGCGACAGCATCGCCTGCGGGTCGGCGGCCGCGACGTCCGTGCCGCCGTCGGGGTTCGCGCGCAGCAGGACGTTGCACGGCAGCAGCGCCCCGATGTCACGGTCGGCGGCGATCGCCCGGTTGGCCAGCGCCGGGTTGCAGGCGCCCAGGATCTTGTAGGCGCCGATCTCCTCGCCGAGCTTCTCGCGCAGGGCACTCTCGACGTCGATCTCGGACAGCACGCCGAACCCCTGCTCGGCCAGCGCCTCGCGCACGCGGCGCTCGGCCTCCGCAGGGGCCTCGGGGACGGTGACGGTGATCGTGTAGCTCTGGCTCATCGTTCGCTCCTGCTCTGCTCGCTCGGGCCCCCGCGCTCCTGGCGATGGTACGGACATGTGTCGCCGTGCGGGTGTGCCGCCGGCGGTTGCCTACCCTTGCGCCGACAGGCGGACACCAGCCCAGGAGCGCGCGCACGGTGCTGACCCTCTACCCGGCAGTGGACATCAAGGACGGCCGCGCGGTGCGGCTCACCCAGGGGCGCGCGGACGCGGAGACCGTCTACGACGTCGACCCGGTGGCGGCGGCGGGCCGCTTCGCCGACGCCGGCAGCGAGTGGCTCCACGTGGTCGACCTCGACGCCGCGTTCACCGGCGAGCCGCGCAACCGGCACCTCATCGAGCGGATCGTCGAGGCGACGGGCTGCCGCGTGCAGGCATCGGGCGGGGTGCGCAGCCTCGACGACGTCGAGGCCTCGCTGGGCTACGGCGCCGAGCGGGTCGTGATCGGCACGATGGCGCTCTCGGAGCCCACCTTCGTCGCCGAGGTGCTCGACCGGGTGGGGCCCCGGATCGCCGTGGGCCTCGACGCCCGGGGCACCACCCTGCAGGCGCGTGGCTGGACCGAGGAGGCAGGGGACCTCTTCGAGGCGATCGAGCGCTTCACCGAGATGGGGGTGCCGCGCTTCGTCTACACCGACGTCGCCAAGGACGGCATGCTGGCCGGGCCCAACGTCGAGATGCTGCGTCGGGTCGCCGAGGCGACCGACGCCCACGTCACCGCCTCGGGCGGGGTCGCGACGCTGGACGACCTCACCACCCTGGCGGGCTGTCACGAGCGGGTGGACGCCGCCATCGTCGGCAAGGCCCTCTACAGCGGCGCGTTCACGATCGAGCAGGCCCTCGAGGTCGCGGGAGCGGGCTCGTGAGCGCCCCCGGCCCGCTCCGGGACCCGGTGCAGGACCCCGACGGCGGGCTGGCGGCCCGGGTGATCCCCTGCCTGGACGTCACCGCCGGCCGCGTCGTCAAGGGCGTGCAGTTCGTGGAGCTGCGCGACGCCGGCGACCCGGTCGAGATGGCCCGCGCCTACGACCGCGAGGGCGCCGACGAGCTGGTGTTCCTCGACATCACCGCCTCCAGCGACGATCGCGACATCATTCTCGACGTGGTGGCCCGCACCGCCGAGGAGGTCTCGATCCCGTTCGCGGTCGGCGGGGGGATGCGCTCGGTGGCCGACGCCCGTCGGATGCTGCACGCGGGCGCCGACAAGATCGCCTTCAACACCGCGGCGGTGGAGCGGCCCGAGCTGCTGCGCGAGGTCGCCGAGGCGGTGGGCTCCCAGTCGGTGGTCGCCGCCGTGGACGCCCGCCGTCGTGAGCCCGACGACCCGGCCGCCGGGTGGGAGGTCTACGTCCACGGGGGCCGTACGCCCACCGGCGTGGACGCCCTGGAGTGGTGTGGCCGGGTCGAGGAGCTGGGTGCGGGGGAGCTCCTGCTCACCTCGATGGACCGCGACGGCACCAAGGCGGGCTTCGACGTGGAGCTGCTGCGCGCGGTGACGGGGCGCGTCGGCATCCCCGTGATCGCCTCGGGCGGGGCCGGCCACGCGGACCACCTCGCCGAGGGGGTGCTGCTCGGCGGGGCCTCGGCCGTGCTGGCCGCCTCGATCTTCCACTTCGGCGAGCTGCGGATCGGTGAGGTCAAGGAGACGATGGCCGCCCGCGGGGTGCCGGTGCGGCGGGTCTGACGCCCCGGGGCCACGGCGGCACCCTCGAGGCCGACCGAGCGGGCGCCGTG
>SKLC01000104.1 GCA_007123425.1 Nitriliruptoraceae bacterium | reverse complement strand
CGCGACAGCGCCGAGCCGCGGGCCGCGCCGGCGCCAGCGGGCCGGACCCCGGCCGTGGGGACCCCGGTGGGACAGCCTGCCGAGGACGAGAGCCCGGGAGGCCTCGATCACACCCAGGTCGTGGGCACCACCCCCCGCTCCCAGCTGCACCTGCGTGTGCGCAGCGGCGGCGAGGTGGGCGCCAGCACCCCCGTGCGCGGTGAGCGGCTGACCCTCGGGCGGCACTCTGCCTGTGACGTCACCTTGCAGGACACCACCGTCTCGCGTCAGCACGCGGCGCTGATCCGGCGCAACGACGGCTGGTGGGCCGTCGATCTCGGATCGACCAACGGCACCTCCGTGAACGGGACCCGCGCCGCGGAACAGCGCGTCCGGCCCGGCGACCGCATCGAGCTCGGTGATGCGGTCGTGGAGCTCGTGGAGGGCTGACGTGCAGATCGCCCTGTTGACGCTCATGAAGTTCGTGCTGCTGGCACTCCTCTATCTCTTCCTCTTCCGGGCGATCAAGGTCATCCTCGTCGACCTCTACGGACCCCGGCGGCGAGGCGCGCCGCCGCGCCCGGCGGTCGCCGCGAGTCAGTCCCAGGACGCGCGGCGCTCGCGCAAGCTGCCCAGAGAGATCGTCGTCCACCCGCCGAGCGGCCAGCCCAGCGTGCATCAGCTGGGCGGCCGAGGCGCCATCCTCGGCAGATCACCGTCCAGCACCGTGCTCGTCGACGACGTCTACGTCAGCGACGAGCACGCGGAGATCCTGCCTGACGACGGGGGATGGAGCGTCCGCGACCTCGGGTCGACCAACGGCACCTTCCTCAACGGAGCGAAGGTGACCCGGCCGACGCCGCTCGCGGCGGGCGATCAGATCAAGGTGGGCAAGACCAGCGTGGAGGTGCGCCGATGATGCGGGTCGATGCCGCCGGCGCCACCGACACCGGTCGCGTCCGGCCGGCCAACGAGGACGCCTACCTCGTGGGCGAGTCGGTGTACGCCGTCGCCGACGGCATGGGCGGCCACCTGGCGGGCGAGGTCGCCTCCGCCACCGCGCTGGAGCCGGTTCGCGCGCTCGATGGCAAGGTGTTCGCCGACGCCACCGATGCGGTCAAGGCGCTGCGCGAGGCCGTCGTGGCGGCCAACGACCAGGTGTCGCAGATGGCCGCCGACGAGCCGTCCTACCGCGGCATGGGCACCACGCTGACGGCCACCATGCTCGAGGGCTCGCGCCTGCACGTCGCCCACGTCGGCGACTCACGGGCCTACCTGCTGCGCGAGGGGAGCTTCAGCCAGCTCACCGACGACCACACGCTCGTGCAGCACCTCGTCGACGAGGGCCAGATCACCCAGGAGGAGGCGGCCACCCACCCGCAGCGCTCGATCATCACGCGCGCGATCGGGGTCTCCACCGACGTCGACGTGGACTCGATGACGCTCGACCTCGAGGCCGGCGACCAGGTGCTGCTCTGCTCCGACGGCCTGACCGGCGTCCTCGACGACACCCGGATCGCCGAGGAGCTCGACCACGGCAGCGACGCCGAGGCCACCCTCCAGCGGCTGATCGAGCTCGCCAACGACGGCGGCGGCCCCGACAACATCACCGTGGTCCTGCTCCGGGTCACCGACGCCTCCCACGCGGACAACGAAGGTCCCGCCGGCGCTGCCGCCGGGACCGCCGCATCCGCGACAGGCGCCGACGACGGCACCTCCCACGACACCACGACGACGCAGACCGGCCAGGGCCAGCCGGTGGTCGTCCGCACGCGCGAGGACGCCGAGACCGAGGACTGGGCCCGCCGGCTGGGCAGCTACGGCGCGCTGGGCCGCGGCGACGCCCCCTTCGGCGGCGAGGACCCCGACGAGCACGGCCGCAGCGGCCGCGGACGCCGGGTGCTGGCGGTCGTGTTCGGCGTGCTCGTGCTCGCGGCCCTGTTGGTCGGCGGTGGCCTCTTCCTGCTCTCCCAGGAGTACTTCGTCGGCCTCGACGACGAGCAGGTCGTCATCTACCAGGGCCTCGACGTCGAGCTCGGGCCGCTGAGCCTGGCCCGGGTCGTGGAGCGCACCGAGCTGACCGCCGACGACGTGCAGCCGTGGTTCCGCGACCGTCTCGAGGACGGGGTGCCCGCCGCGGGCCTGGCCGACGCCCAGTCGATCGTCGACCGCGAGCGCGAGGAGGCCGAGGAGGCCCTCGAGGACGACGACGCCGACGCGGTCGCCGACGATCCCGACGCCGACGACGACCCGGACGACGCTCCGTGACCGGCACCGCGCAGGACGTCCGCCCGGCCTCCCGGCTCCGCGCGGTCGAGGCTCGGCTGGCCATCTTCGCGGTGCTGATCACCGCCGGCGCGGCCGCGCTGCTCGCGCTCTCCGAGACCACCGACCCCCCGGTCGAGGCGCTGGTCTACCCCGGGGCGCTGGCCGTCGCGGCCGTGTTCGCCCATGCCGCGATCCGCTACGCCGCCCCGCACGCGGATCCGCTGCTGCTCCCGCTGGTGATCCTGCTCAACGGAATCGGCCTGGTCTTCGTCCGCCGGATCGACCTGGTGCGGGGCAGCGAGCTGGGCACCGCGCAGACCATGTGGACGCTGGTCTCGATCGCCGCGCTGTGCGCGGTGATCCTGTTCGTCCGCCGCGTCGACGTCCTCGCCGGCTACCAGTACACCTTCGGCCTGGCCACGATCGTGCTGCTGCTGCTGCCGCTGGTCCCGGGCCTGACCGCCGGCATCATCAACGGCGCGCAGCTGTGGATCCGGATCGGGCCCATGACCTTCCAGCCGGGCGAGCTGGCCAAGATCACGCTCGTGCTCTTCCTCGCCGGCTACCTCGAGCGCAAGCGCACCCTGCTGTCGGTGGCCACCCAGCGCGTGGGCCCGTTCCTGCTCCCCGCCGCACGCCACCTGGCGCCGCTGCTGCTGGCCACCGGGGTCGCCCTGGTGATCATGGCCGGGCTGCGCGATCTCGGCTCGGCCCTGCTGTTCTTCGGCGCCTTCGTCGCGCTGCTCTACGTCGCCACGGGCCGGCTGGCCTACCCGGCGATCGGGGCGGTGGCCTTCGCGGTGGGCGCCTTCGTCGTCTACCACCTGTTCGGGCACGTGCGCGTCCGGTTCCGGATCTGGCTCGACCCGTGGGAGCGGGTCGCCGACGAGGGCTACCAGATCGCACAGTCGCTGTTCGCGCTGGGCACCGGCGGGCTGACCGGCACGGGACTGGGCTTCGGGCGCCCGCAGGACATCCCGTTCTCCGAGACCGACGCGATCTTCTCCGTCATCGGCGAGGAGCTGGGGCTGCTGGGCACCACGGCCCTGCTGCTGACCTTCGTGCTGCTGCTGGCCCGCGGCTTCAAGATCGCGCTCACCGCCCGCGACGAGTTCGGGACCCTGCTGGCCACGGGGCTGACCGTCATCATCGGGCTGCAGACCTTCGTGATCATCGGCGGCCTGACCCGGCTGGTACCGCTGACCGGCATCACGCTGCCCTTCGTCTCCTACGGCGGCTCCTCCCTGCTGGCCAACTGGATCCTCATCGCGCTGCTGCTGCGGATCAGCCACGAGTCCCGCGGCGCGGCCAGCCATCCCCGGCAACGTGACCGGCAGCGGGAGGCGGCGACGTGAGCCGACAGATCACGCGCGTGGCCACCGTCATGCTGGTGCTCTTCGGGGCCCTGTTCGTCAACCTCAACATCATCTCGCTGGTGCAGTCCGACGACCTGGCCAATCACCCCGCAAACCGCCGGCTGCTCATCCGCGAGTACCAGATCGACCGGGGCCCGCTGGTGGTCGACGGCGAGGCGATCGCGACCTCGATCGAGACCGACGGCGACCTGCGCTATCAGCGCAGCTACCCGGAGGGCGGGCTCTACGGCCACCTCACCGGCTTCCACTCCTTCATCTACGGCCGTCACGGGCTCGAGTCCGCGCTCAACGAGGACCTGACCGGCCAGACCACCCAGATGCTGGCGGAGAACCTCGGGGAGCTGCTCGGCGCCCGCGACCGGGCCGGCAACGCGGTGGAGCTCACCATCGTCCCCGAGGCGCAGCAGGCCGCCCGCGACGCGCTCGACGGACGCGAGGGCGCCGTGGTCGCGCTCGACCCGCGCACCGGTGCGGTGCTCGCCAGCTACTCACACCCGCCCTACGACCCCAACCCCCTGTCCAGCCACGATCCGGCCGAGGCCCGCGAGGCCTGGGAGACCCTCCAGGACGACCCCTCCCGCCCCATGGCGGACCGCGCGCTGCGCGAGACCTACCCGCCGGGCTCGGCGTTCAAGCTGATCACCGCCGCGGCGGCGCTCGAGCGGGGCCTGCAGCCCGACACGACCTTCCCCGACGAGGTCACCTACGACGTGCCCCAGACCACCGCCGACATCGGCAACTTCGGCGGGGGCACCTGCCTGGGAGGCGACCAGATCACGCTCGCCGACGCGATGCGCGTCTCGTGCAACACGACCTTCGCGCGCCTCGGGGTCGAGCTCGGCGAGGACGACCTGGTGGACATGGCCGAGGCCTTCGGCTTCAACCGGCAGCCGCCCTTCGAGCTGGGCGTGGCCACCAGCGTGGTGCCGAAGTCGATGGACGTGCCCTCCACCGCGCAGAGCGCCATCGGCCAGCGGGACGTGCGCGCGACCCCGATGCAGATGGCGCTGCTCTCCGCTGCCCTGGTCACCGACGGCGAGCTGCTGCAGCCCCACGTCGTCTCCTCGGTGCGCGACCCTGCGGGACGTGAGCTGCGCAGCGCCGAGGTCCAGGCGTGGTCGGACGGCGGCGTGTCGAGCCAGGCCGTGTCACCGCGCACCGCGAGCCAGCTGCGGGACATGATGGTGGCCGCGGTCGCCGACGGGACCGGCACGGCGGCGCGCATCGAGGGCGTGCAGGTGGGCGGCAAGACCGGCACCGCGCAGACCGGCGGGGACCCCACGGCCTGGTTCACCGGCTTCGCGGGCGACGACGTGGCGG
>SKLC01000372.1 GCA_007123425.1 Nitriliruptoraceae bacterium | reverse complement strand
GCGAGCGGCGAGCGGCGTCAGTCGGCGGTGGGCTCGCGAAGGTCCGGGCCGGCGGGAGCGGCGATGTCCAGCCGCTGGATCTCTTCGCAGAGCTCCCGGGCCCGGGAGACCACCGGCACGTGCTGCGGATGCTCGCGGTAGATGGCGAGCGCGGCCTCGTCGGCGAAGGCGGTCACGAGCCCGGTGACGTCAGCGTCGTCGATGTCGCGTCCGACGGCGAGATAGTCGATCTCGCCGATCTGGTCCTGCAGGCCGGCCAGCGCGTCCTCCAGGGCGCGCCGCTCGGCCTCCTCGACGTCGGAGGGGAAGCGGAAGCGGACGATGTGCCACAGCATGGCCGCCACCCTACTCGGCGGACCGTCCCCCGCGTGCCCCGGACCGGACCGGCCCGGGCCCTGCTCCGCCCCCACCGCTTCGAGTGCGGCGCGGCGGTAGGATCCTCGACAGCAGACGCTCCGGGAGACCCGAGGATGCACGCCAGCACGTGACCACCGGCCACCCGCGCCGGTGCCGCCCCGGCCACTCGCATCCCGGCTCACCGTTTCTCGAGGTCTCGCCGTGTCCTCCTCCCACCTCTCGCCGCCCGCCATCCTGCTGCGCGACGTCGTCAAGCGCTTCGGGCCCATCACGGCGGTCGACCATCTCGACTTCGAGGTCCCCACCGGCTCCTGCTTCGGGCTGCTCGGCCCCAACGGCGCGGGCAAGTCGACGATGATGCGCCTGCTCACCGGCCAGGGCGTCGCGGACAGCGGCCGGGTCGAGGTGCTCGGCCACCCGCTCCCCGCAGCGTCCCGCGCCGCACGGGCGGCCTGCGGTGTGGTGCCCCAGGTGGACAACCTCGACGACGAGCTCACGGTCGCGGAGAACCTCGAGGTGTACGCCCGCCTGCAGCGCGTGCCCAGGACCGAGCGCCTCGCCGCCGTCGAGCACGGCCTCGCCCTCGCCCGGCTCACCGACCGCCGCGACGCGACCGCTGCCGCCCTGTCGGGTGGGATGCGCCGCAGGCTGCTGATCGCCCGCGGGCTGGTGCACCGCCCCCGGCTGGTGCTGCTCGACGAGCCCACCGTGGGCCTCGACCCCCAGATCCGGGCGCAGCTGTGGAGCCAGATCGCCGAGATCCGCGACGAGGGGGCGACCGTGTTGATGTCGACCCACTACATCGAGGAGGCCGAGCGCCTCTGCGATGAGGTCGCCGTCGTCCACGCCGGCCGCGTGGTGGCGCAGGGCGGGCCCCGCGAGCTCGTGGCCGCGCTGGTGGGCACCGAGGTGATGGAGATCGGCGGGGACGCCGACGACCTGCGCCGCGTCGAGCGGCAGGCCCGCGAGGCCGGGCTGGGCACCCGACGCTCGGGCACGACGGTGGCGGTGCTGGGCGCCGAGCACCTCGACGGCCAGGCGTGGGCCACCGGGTTCCGGCGTCCGGCGAATCTCGAGGACGTCTTCGTCGTCCTGACCGGAGAGGAGCTCGGATGACCACGCCCACCCGGCAGGCACCGGCCAGCGCCGCCGGCCATCCGTCCGCCGAGCGGCCGGCACGGCGGTTCGAGCCCGCCGTGGTCGGCGCGATCCTCTACCGCGAGTGGCGGGTCTTCCGCCGCGTGTGGTTCAGCACGGCGTTTGGCTCGATCGTGGAGCCGATCGTGTACTTCGTCGCCTTCGGGTTCGGCTTCGGCGCCCTGGTCGCCGAGGTCGCCGGGATGTCGTACTTCGACTTCATGGCCACGGGCACGATCGCGATCGGCATCCTGTTCTCCAGCGTCTTCCCCGGGCTCATCAACGGCTACGCGCGACGGACCGAGAAGCACCTCTACGACGGGCAGCTGGCCGCGCCGGTGACCGTGGCGGAGCTGGTCACCGGCGAGGCGCTGTGGCACGCGCTGCGGGTCACCGTCGTCGCCGGCGTGACCGTGCTCGTGGCCCTGGCCTTCGGGGTGCGCATGGGCCCGGGCATCGTGCTCGTGGCACCGATCGCGGTGGTGACCGGCTTCGGGTTCGCGGCCACCGGCGCGGCCTTCGCCGCCAAGCTGCGCTCCTGGCACGGCATCGACATCGTCATCAGCGGCATCATCGCGCCGATGTTCGTCGTGGCGGGCACGTTCTTCCCGCTGGACGGGCTGCCGGGCTGGGCGCAGGCGGTGGGCTACGCCAATCCGCTCTACCACTGCGTGGAGCTGCTGCGCGGCGCGGCCTTCGGCTTCGAGGGGCTGCTCGCCCCGCTGGGGAACCTGGCCGCGCTGGCGGCGTTCAACCTGCTGGCCTGGCTCGCCGCCGTGCGGCTCGTGCGGCGGGCCCTGATCGACTGACGCTGCGCGAGGGACGCGCGACGGGGACCTGGAGCCGCTCCGCGGGCCGGCCACGTGGACCGGGCAGGGCCGAATGCTGGACACTGCCCCGCGAACGAGCCGGCGCACGTGATCCTCCGACGCCGGTGAGCCCCGACACGAAGGCGTGCGAGATGACCGAGGACCTCCCCCTGGTGCCCCGCGAGGTGCTGTTCGGCAATCCCGAGCGCACCAGCCCCCGACTCCACCCGGACGGCGAGCGCCTCGCGTGGATCGCCCCCGACGAGGGGGTGCTCAACGTCTGGGTGGGCGGGCTCGACCTCGCCGACGCCCGCCCGCTGACCCGGGACCGCGACCGCGGCATCCGCACGCTGGCGTGGGCGCACGACGGCCGCCACCTGCTCTACCTGCAGGACGAGGGCGGCGACGAGAACTGGCGGCTGCACGCCGTCGACGTCGAGGAGGGCGCCGACACGGACCTCACGCCGTTCGAGGGCGTGCAGGCGCGCCTGGTCGCGATGGACAAGCGCCACCCGGACCACGTGCTGGTCGGACTCAATCTGGACGACGAGCAGCTGCACGACGTCTACCGGCTCCACCTGCCCACCGGGGAGCTCGAGAAGGTCCTGGACAACCCGGGCTTCGTCGACTTCGTCGCCGACGAGCAGCTGCGCGTGCGCGCCGGGATCGCCTCGACCCCCGAGGGCGGCGTGACCATCCTGGTGCGCGACACCGAGGGCGACGACTGGCGCATCCTGCTCGAGGCGGGGCCAGCCGACGGGCTGACGACGGGCCCGATCGCCATCGCCCGGTCGGGCACGGCGCTGCTGGCCATCAGCTCCGTCGACGCGAACACGGGCCGGCTCGTGCGCTTCGACCTGGCCGGCGGCGACGCCGAGGTGCTGGCGGAGGACCGCACCTATGACGTCGCCGACGTGCGGCTCCATCCCGACACCCGCGAGGTCCAGTGGGTGAGCTTCCTGCGCGACCGCCTCGAGCACGAGGCGGTGGACCCCGTGGCGGGCGCGGACCTCGCCGTGCTGGCCGACGCCGAGCACGGCGACGTCGCGATCCTCGACGGGGACCATGCCGACGCCCGCTGGGTCGTGGCCTACACCCGTGACGACGGGCCGGTGCGCTTCCACCTCTACGACCGCGAGCGCCGCGAGCTGACCTTCCTCTTCGAGGACCGCCCACAGCTCGGGCGCTATCCGCGGGCCCGCACCGAGCCGTTCCGGCTCACCGCCCGCGACGGGCTCGAGCTGCACGGCTACCTCACCACCCCGCCCGACCAGGACCCGCCGAGGGGGCTGCCCACGGTCCTGGTCGTGCACGGCGGGCCCTGGGCGCGCGACACCTGGGGCTACGACTCCGAGGTGCAGTGGCTGGCCAACCGGGGCTACCTCGTGCTGCAGGTCAACTTCCGCGGCTCCACCGGCTACGGGAAGGACTTCCTCAACGCCGGCGACCGTCAGTGGGCGGGCGCCATGCACGACGACCTGCTCGACACGGTGGACTGGGCCGTCGCCCGGGGCGTGACCGACCCGGAGCGCGTCGCGATCTACGGGGGGTCCTACGGGGGCTACGCGGCGCTGGTGGGCGCCACCTTCACGCCGGATCGCTTCGCCTGCGCGGTGGATCTGGTCGGGCCCTCGAACCTCATCACGCTCATCGAGTCGGTGCCGCCCTACTGGGAGCCGATGATCGCGATGTTCCATCGCCGGGTCGGCGACCCGGCGCGCGACGCCGAGCTGCTGTGGGAGCGCTCGCCCCTCTCCCGGGCCGGGGAGGTCTCCATCCCGCTGCTGATCGCACAGGGGGCCAACGATCCCCGGGTCAAGCAGGCCGAGTCGGAGCAGATCGTCGCGGCCCTGCGCGACCAGGGCATCGACCACGAGTACCTGCTCTTCGAGGACGAGGGGCACGGCTTCGCCAAGCCGGAGAACCGCATGCGCTTCTACGCGGCCGTCGAGCCCTTCCTCGCCCGCCACCTCGGCGGGCGCCAGGGCGCCTGACCCCACCCACGACCGCGAGCCACCGAAGGACGCCGACGATGCTTCGACCCGACGGGCTGCTCGGCCGCGCCGCCCGGCGCCTCGGCACGCAGCGCTGGGCCCGCTACGTGCTGGGACCGAAGGTGCTGACCCCGCTCGACCGCCTCGTGCACCGGCTCAGCGGCGGCCGCCGGCGCGCGGCGGATCTGCTGTTCGACTCGCTGATGCTGACCACGACCGGGCGTCGCAGCGGCCAGCCGCGGCAGGTGACCCTCGCCCGGCTCGAGCTGGACGGCGTGCCGGTCGTCATCGCCTCCAACTTCGGCCGGGAGCACCACCCCGCCTGGAGCGAGAACCTGCGCGCCGAGCCGCGTGCCACCGTCGAGCGCGACGGTCGGGCCGAGCCGGTGCGCGCGCGGGAGCTGGGCGAGCACGAGCGCCAGCGGGTCTGGCCACAGGCCGTCGCGATCTGGCCCGGGTACGGCACCTACCGCGAGGCCACGCGGGGCACGCGAGAGATCCGCATGTTCGCGCTCGAGCCCGATCCGGAGCGCGGCCCGACGACGGCGTGAGGCCCACCACCGGGCAGCCCTCCAGGGGCCCGGCGGGCAGCACCCGCGCCGCAGGCAGGGCACCGGGCCCACCAGGCAGCACGCACGTCAGGCACCGCGAGCCGCCGCGGG
>SKLC01000296.1 GCA_007123425.1 Nitriliruptoraceae bacterium | reverse complement strand
TCGCGGCAGGCGGCCTCCAGCTCCGCGGCCCGTGGCGCGGCCAGCTCGAGCCCGAGCAGCAGGCCCCTGCCGCGCACCCCCACGGCGAGGTCGTGCTCGTCGACCAGCCGCTCGAGCCCACCCACCAGCCGGCGGGAGCGCGCCGCGGCGGTGGCCAGCAGGCCCTGCTGGCGGATCGTGTCGATCACGGCGTTCGCAGCGGCGCACGTGACCGGGTTGCCGCCGAAGGTGGTGGCGTGGTCGCCGGGCTCGAGCACCTCGGCGGCCTGCCCACGGGCGATGCAGGCGCCGATGGGCAGCCCGTTGCCCAGCCCCTTGGCGGTGGTCACCACGTCGGGCACGACCGGGCCGTGCTGGAAGGCGAACCAGGATCCGGTCCGGCCCATCCCCGTCTGCACCTCGTCGAAGAGCAGCAGCGCGCCGTGGGCGTCGCACGCCTCGCGGGCGGCGACGAGCATGTCGTCGGACAGCTCGCGCACGCCGCCCTCGCCCTGGATGGGCTCGAGCAGCACCGCGCAGTGGTCGTCGGTCACGGCCTCGCGCAGCGCCGCCGGGTCGTCGTGGGCCACCAGATCGACGAACCCGGCCAGCGGTGCGAACGGCGCGTGCTTGCCGGGCTGCCCGGTGGCCTCCAGGGTCGCCAGGGTGCGCCCGTGGAACGAGCCCTCGAGGCTGACCACGCGCACCTTGTCGGGATGGCCGGCCTTGCCGTGCTTGCGGGCCAGCTTGAGCGCGGCCTCGTTGGCGCTGGCTCCGCACTGGCTGAAGAAGACCCGGGCGTCGTCCCAGCCGGTGATGGTGGCCAGCCGCTCTGCGAGGGCCACCGCGGGCTCGGTGACGAACAGGTTCGAGGTGTGGACCAGCCGCTCGGCCTGCTCGGCCACGGCCCGGGCGACCGCCGGGTGGGCATGGCCCAGGCCGGTGACCGCCAGGCCGCAGAGGAAGTCCAGCCAGGGCTCGCCGTCCTCGTCGAACAGGGCGGCCCCGCGCCCGGAGAGGAAGGCCTGCTGCGCCCGTGGGTAGGTGCGCATCAGGTGCCGGTCGGCCCGGTCGAGCAGCTCGGTCATGCCCTCACCCCGGGCGTGGTCGCGGTCTCCTCGTCGGCGCCCGCCTCGGTCGGGGTGACCATCGTGCCCACGCCCTCGTCGGTGAAGATCTCGATCAGCACCGCGTGCAGCACCCGCCCATCGAGGATGTGGGCCTGCGGCACCCCGGCGCCGATGGCGTCGACGATCGAGCGGATCTTGGGGCGCATCCCGGTGTGCAGCTGCCCCTCGGTGAGCATGGTCTGCAGCGATCCGACGGTGACCTCGCTGATCAGCGCCTCGCGCTCGGGGTCGCCGAAGTCGGTGTAGAGGCCGGGCACGTCGGTGAGGTAGACCAGCTTGGTCGCCCCCAGCGCCGCGGCGACCGCGCCGGCGGCGAGGTCGGCGTTGACGTTGCGGTCCACCCCGTCGGCGTCGCGCCCGACGGTGGCGACCACGGGCAGGAAGCCGTCGGCCAGCAGCTCGTGGAGATAGCCGGCGGCCACCTGCTCGATCTCGCCCACCAGGCCGAGGTCCTCGCCCTCTGGCCCCCGGGCGGGACGCACCCGCAGCAGCCCGGCGTCGGTGCCGGCCACGCCGACCGCGGGGGCGCCGGCCGCCTGTGCGAGGCCGACCACCTCGGGGTTGACCTGCCCGAGCAGGGCCATGCGCACCACGTCCATCATGGCCTCGTCGGTCACCCGCAGCCCGCCCACGAACTGGGACTCGACCCCGAGCTGACCGGCGAGGTGGCTGATCTGGGGCCCACCGCCGTGGACCACGACGGGTCGCAGCCCCACGAAGTGCAGCAGCGCGACGTCGGCCGCGAATGAGCGCTTGAGGTCCTCGTCGACCATCGCGTTGCCGCCGTACTTGATCACGACGGTCTGGCCGTGGAAGCGCGTGATCCACGGCAGCGCCTCGCGCAGCACGGCTGCCTTCTCCTGGGCGACCTCGATGCGCTTCGCGCCGGCGTCGTCGGTGTGGGACGCGGACATGTGGCCTCGTGATGGTCGTGGTGCGGGGCCGGCTCGACGTGAGCCGCGGCGCGGATGACGGCTCGACACGGCGTGGGCGCGGTGCCGGGCGTCGCAGGGCTAGGTCGTGTACTCGGCGTTGAAGCGGACGTACTCGGGCGTGAGGTCGCAGGTCAGCAGGGTCGCGCTGGCATCCCCCATCCCCACGCCGATGTCGATGGTGACCTCGGGCTGGTCCATCGCGGCCGCGGCCTGGCCGCGGTCGAAGGCGGTGGTGACCCCGAAGCGGCATACGGTCACCCCGCCGCAGGCGACGCTGACCCGGGCCGGGTCGAAATCGACCCCCGCGGTGCCCATCGCCATGAGGATGCGGCCCCAGTTGGGGTCCGCGCCGTGGAGGGCGGCGCGCACCAGCAGCGAGGTCGCCACGGCGCGGGCCAGCTGCTCCGCCTCGGCCTCGGTGGGCGCGTCGTGCACGGTGATGGCGGCGACCCGGCTCGCGCCCTCGCCGTCGCTGACCACCGCGTGGGCGAGGTCGGCGCACACCGCCTCGAGGCCGCGGCTCAGCGACTCGAGCCCCGGCGGGCTGGGCGCCGTGCCGGTGGCCAGCACGGCCACCGTGTCGCTGGTGGAGCCGTCCCCGTCGACGCTGATGCGGTTGAAGGTGGTGCGCACCGCCTGCTGCAGCGCCCGGCGCAGCACCGGCCCGCCCACGGGCGCGTCGGTGGTCAGCACCACCAGCAGCGTCGCCATGGCGGGCTCGATCATGCCCACGCCCTTGGCCATGCCCGCGACCGTGCACGTCCCGCCCTGCTCGTCGGTGACCTGGTAGGCCACCTCCTTGGTGCGGGTGTCGGTGGTCAGCATCGCCTGCGCCGCCCGGTGCCCACCGTCGGGCGAGAGGTCGGCCACCACGTCGGGCAGCGCGGCCTCGATGCGGTCGATGGGCAGGTCCACGCCGATGACGCCGGTGGACATCACCAGCACCTCCTCGACGGGCAGCCCGAGCCGGGTCGCGGTCGCGGTCGCCAGGCGCTGGGTGTCCTGCTCGCCGCGGGGCGTGCAGACGTTGGCGTTGCCCGAGTTGATCACGACCGCGCGGGCGCGCCCGTCGGCGGCGTGCCGCTCGCTGAGCCGGCAGGAGGAGGCCTTGACCAGGTTGGAGGTGGTCACCACGGCGGTGGCGGCCGGGTGGTCGGCGGCCACCAGCGCGAGGTCCTCCCTGCCGGAGGGCTTCACACCGCTGGCCACCCCGCCGGCGCGCACCCCGTCGACCGCGGTGACGCCGCCGGGCACGGGCGTGAGCCCGTCCCGGGAGGCGGGCCCCCAGGGCAGCGCGGTCACGGGTACACCCCCAGCGAGGTCAGCGCGGTCGTCTCCTCGAGGCCCAGCATGAGGTTCGCGTTCTGCAGCGCCTGCCCCGCCGCGCCCTTGCCGAGGTTGTCGATCGCGCAGGTCACCACGACCCGCCCGACGCGCTCGTCGAGCACCGCGGAGACGTGGGCGCCGTTTGAGCCCGCCAGCGCCTTGGTGTGGGGGAAGGTGCCCGCCGCCAGCACGTGGACGAAGGGCTCGTCGTCGTAGGCGGCGTGCAGCGCGGCCTGGACGTCGGCGGCGCTGGTGCCGTCGGCGACCGTGCCGTAGGCGGTGGTCAGCAGCCCGCGGCTCATCGGGATCAGGTGCGGGGTGAAGCTCACCGCGCCGAGATCGCCCGGCAGCCAGGTCTCGATCTCGCCGGTGTGGCGGTGGGCCGGGGCCGCGTAGGCGGTGAGGTCGGCGTGCACGTGCGAGAAGTGCAGCCGGTCGGCGACCGCGCGCCCCGCCCCGGAGGTGCCGCTCTTGCCGTCGATGATGACGCTGCCCGGCTGCAGGCGGTCCGCGATCGGCGCCAGCGCCAGCAGGGCGGCGGACGGGTAGCAGCCGGGGTTGGCCACGAACCCGGCGCCGGAGATCTGCTCGCGGAAGAGCTCGGGCAGGCCGTACACCGCCCGCTGCGCGGTGTCGTCGCCGTCGCCGGCTGCCCCGGGCTGGCCCGGATCGGGGGTGAGCTCCGGCGCGGGGTGCTCCTCGCCGTACCAGCGGGAGAAGTCCCGCGCGGCCAGCCGGTAGGCGCCCGAGAGGTCCACGACCCGGGTGCCCGCCTTGCGCAGCGCGGCGCCCAGCTGCAGCGAGGGCCCGTGCGGGGTGGCCAGGAACACCAGGTCGAGCCCGGTCAGCCGCCCGAGGTCCACGTCGTCGAAGACCCGGTCCCCCGGCAGGTTCGGGTACAGCGATGCGACCGGCTGGCCCGCCTGCGCGTGGGCGGCCACCACCTCCAGATCCAGCTGGGGATGCGCCTCGAGCAGGCGCACCAGCTCGGCCCCGCCGTACCCGGAGGCGCCCACGATGCCCACCCGATGTGCCACCAGCTGCTCCTGACCACGTCGTCGCGAAGCAGGAAGTGTGCATAATCTCGCACGAATTTGCAAGCTCCATGCAGGCGATGGCGACGAGCCGTCAGGCCTCCGGGGGCTTGCGCAGGCGCTTGACCTCGCCGCGGTGGCGCTTGTTCTGCAGCCGCCGCTGCTTCGCGGACCGCGAGGGCCGGGTGCGGCGCCGGGGTGTCGGCGGCTCGAGCGCCTCGCCGACCACCGCGCGGAACCGGGCCACCACCGCCTCGCGATTGCGGTGCTGGGACTTGTGCTCGGATCCCTGCAGGATCA
The DNA here is from genome assembly GCA_007123425.1 of Nitriliruptoraceae bacterium. Lineage (GTDB taxonomy): Bacteria > Actinomycetota > Nitriliruptoria > Nitriliruptorales > Nitriliruptoraceae > SKLC01. The sequence goes on along the minus strand of SKLC01000296.1, from coordinate 264 downwards.
GCACACCGTCGGTGGTCAGCCGCGGCGCCAGGCGATCCAGCAGCCGCGCGCGCTGCGCCTCGCTCAGCGCCCGGCTGTCGGCCACGCTCCAGCGCAGCTCGACCTTCGACGACGTCGTGTTGACGCTCTGCCCACCCGGGCCCCCCGAGCGCGCCGCCCGCACCTCGAGCTCCGAGGCCGGCACGATCACGCCGCGCCGCAGGCGGACGTCGTCCATGGCCACGCCTTTGCTCGAAGCTCCTCATCGCGCGCCGCGGCGCCGTG
>SKLC01000109.1 GCA_007123425.1 Nitriliruptoraceae bacterium | reverse complement strand
CGGTCCTCGCGGGTGAAGGACTGCTGCTCGAGGTCGCGGCCCACGGCCCTGCCCTCTCATCTCCTCGCCCCTCGGGCAGCCTACGAGCGTCGCGCGCGCACGTCAGGCGATCGGCCCGGCCGGGCGCCGACGGCGCGCCCGATCAGTCCCACGCGGGCGCGAAGGGCGGATCGATCAGCCGCAGGCCCTCGTCGAGGCCGCGGATGCGGGCGAGCTCGTCGTCCGACAGCGTGATGTCGGACGCCTGGTGGTTCTGAGCGATCCGCTCCGGCGTGCCGGACTTGGGGATCGCCGCCACGCCGCGCTGCAGCATCCAGGCGAGCACGACCTGCGCGGGGGTGCAGCCTCGGGCATCGGCGATCTCGCGCAGGAGCGCGTCGTCGTTGACGCGGCCGCGGGCCAGCGGCGAGTAGGCGGTGACGAACAGGTCGTGCTCGTCGGCGACGTCCTCGATCGCGTCGATGGCCAGGTAGGGGTGGTGCTCGACCTGGTTGGTCACGATCGGCGCGAGGCCGGCGGCCTGCTCCAGCGCCTGGGAGGGGAAGTTCGAGACGCCGATGTGGCGCGACTTGTGCTCGTCGCGCAGGCGCGTCATCGCCTCCAGCGTCGCCTCCAGCGGGGCGACGTCGGAGGGCCAGTGCAGCAGGAGGAGGTCGACGTGGTCCGTGCCCAGCCGGTCGAGCGAGGCGTGCGTGCTGGCGGCGACGTCGGCCGGCGCGGCGTTGCGGTGCGAGACCTTCGTGGTGACGAAGACGTCGTCGCGGTCGAGGTCGCTGTCGCGCAGCGCGCGGCCCACCTCCTCCTCGTTGTCGTACATCTGGGCGGTGTCGAGGTGGCGGTAGCCGACCTCGAGGGCCACGCGCACGCAGTCGTAGGCGTCACTGCCCTGCAGCTGCCAGGTCCCGAAGCCGAGGGCGGGAACGTTGCAGCGGCCGGTCTCGATCGTGCGCGTCACGGTGGCTGCTCCTGAAGGCTCGCGGACGTCGCGTCGGGCCTGCCCGACCGTAGGGCACCGGGTCGCGGGGCCCACGGTACGGGCAGACGGGTGCCGTCAGGGGCGGGTCGCCCCCAGCTGGAGCATCGTGACCGCGGACGGTGACCGCCCGGCGAGCGCCGCCGTCGCCCGGTCGCGGAGCTCGGAGCGCCTCGCGGGGGCCAGCGAGGCGACGAAGTCGAGGGTGTGGGGCATGTTGAGCCTCCACGCCACCGCCAGCCCGGGGTCGTCGAGGCCGGCCTCGACCTCGATGCGCTCGACCCGGACGTCGTGCAGCCCGGCATCGCTCGCGGCGCGTGCGAACGATGCGGGATCCCCGGTGAGACCGGCGAGGCGGTCCTTGAAGGTCGCGTACCAGCCGGGTCGCCGGTAGCCGTACTGCTCGAGCACGGCCTCCACGACGGGCTTGGCGGGGTGCTCCTCGTCGCTGGGGAAGGTGCTGGCAAGGACCCCACCACCGTTGGCGAGCACCCGCCGGCAGCCCGCGAGCGCGCCCGTGAGGTCGGGGACGTGGTTGAGGCTGAAGGCGGCGATCACCGCGGCGAACGCACCTTCACGGAAGGGAAGGCGCTGCGCGTCCGCGGCGACGCCGGGTGGGCGGGCGGTCCGGCGGTGGGCCAGCATCTGTACGGCGAGATCGACGCCGACCGGCTCGGCGCCCACCTCGATGAGGGCCTCGGAGGCGGCGCCGGTGCCCGCGCCCAGGTCCATGACGCGACGGCCCTGCAGCTCGACGTGCGCGCTGGCGACGAGCGCCGTGGCCAGGCGGCGGTACAACGCGGCCGGCCCGGTGGCCCACTGCCACGCGGCACCGGCGTAGGCCCGGCGCATCTCGGCGACGAGCGCCTCGTCCCCACGCGCGCTCATGCGTCGAGCCAGCGAGCGCCGTCCAGGACCCGGTCCTTCCACCACGCGAGCTCGTCGTCGTCGCCCAGGGCCTTCTCCCACCCGAAGATCAGCATGATGCCCAGCAGCGACAGCGCCATCTGCCGGTCCCACCAGGCGGTCGTGTCGATGCCGTGACGCTCGAGCGCGTTCCGGTAGGCCTCGACGGCCGCCTCCTTGGACTCGGGCAGGCGGGCGCGGTTGAGGCAGATGTACCAGGCGAGGTCGAGGCAGCCCGGCGCGATGCCGGGCACGGCCCAGTCGAGCAGGATCGTGCGGCCGTCCGCGTGGGTGCCCAGGTTCCCGGCCTTCCAGTCGCCGTGGACGAACGTCTGGGGCGTGCTGGCGAGCCCGGTGACCAGTGGGCTGGGCTCCTCGAGGAGGTCGCCCAGGATCGCCGCGGCCCGCGGCGCGCGCTCCCGTAGCCGGGCCCACCCTTCTGGCACGAGCCGTGTCGGAACGAGATCGGTCCCGCCGCGCGCCCGCTCCGTCGCGCCCAGCCGCGGGCCGAAGAAGACGAGACGCGTGGGCAACGGGAAGAGCCAGGGCGCGTCCCGGCAGCCCCAGAAGACGGCGTGGAGCTGTGCCATGTGGTCGATGAACCCGTGGTGCTGGTCCAGGGGGAGCGCAGCGTCACCTTCGGGGACCAGATGGTCCGCAACGTCGTCCATCACCAGCACGGCACCCCGGCCGTCGGGGCGCTCGTCCCAGGCGGCGGCCACCACGGCGTGGTCGATGGTCCCCGGGAGCCGGTCGAGCCAGCCGTCACGCCAGGCCGCGAGCGGCCGCAGGGCCAGGTCCCCGCTGGCGCGCATGCCCCAGTCGTCGTTGAGGTGGAGGCGCTTGAGCACGTACCGCCGCCCGTCGACGGTGAGCCGCTCGAGGCGGGCGCCGGTCTTGCCGTCCCGCTGCTCGAGCGGCTCGGGGCGCACGTCAGTGCCGAACACCTCGGGCAGCGAGGCGGCGACCGGGCGGGTCGGCGCCGCATGGTCGGCAGTCACCGGGCCCTCCTCCGGGTGCCGTCTCGGCACCTTACGTCGTCGTGCACCGACAGGCGACGGGCGATCAGGGGTCAGGGACGGGCCTCGAGGACGAGGTTGAACGGCGTCTCGGTCGCGACCCGGTGGTGGGTGAAGCCGGCCTCGGCCAGCACCTCGAGCAGGCGGCTGGGTCCGGCCTGCGCGCCGAGGCCGGTCGCGCCGGGCTGGGCGAGCGAGCTCGGCGTGCACAGGAACACCGAGCCGGCGTAGAAGAGCCGGCTGATGGGATTGAGGTTGTCGGCGAGGTCGTCGCCGGCCTGTGGCTCGACGAGCAGCAGGGTGCCGTCGTCGGCCAGCGCCCGGCGTGCGCGGGTTGCCGCGGCGACCGGGTCGCCCATGTCGTGGAGGCAGTCGAAGAGGCAGATCAGGTCGTAGTCCTCGCCGGAGAAGCTGTCGGCGGCGGCCACCTCGAAGCCGACGCGGGCGCCCACGCCCGCCTCTGCGGCTGCCTTGGAGGCCGCGGCGATCGATTCGGCGTGGTAGTCGAAGCCGGTGAACCGCGAGGCCGGGTAGGCCTCGGCGAGCACGATCGTGGATGCCCCGTGGCCGCAGCCCAGGTCGGCCACCCGGGCGCCCGCGGTGAGCCGCTCGTGGACGCCGTCGAGCGCGGGGATCCAGTCCTGGACGAGCTGGTGGCGGTACAGGGGCGCGAAGATGCGCTCGACCCCACCGAACAGGCGGGGGTCGTGCTCGTGCCAGCCCACACCGTCCCCGGTGCGGAACGCGTCGGCGGCGCGGTCGGCGCTCGCCCAGGCGGCGGCGATGATCGGGAAGATCCCGGCGACGTAGGCCGGGCTGTCGGGGTCGGCGAGCACGGCGGCGTGCTCGTCGGGCAGCTCGAAGGTGCGCTCGTGGGGGTCGTAGGAGAGGTAGCCGCCGGAGGCCTGGTTGGCGAGCCACTCGCGGATGTAGCGCTCGTGGGTGCCCGTGCGGGCCGCGAGGTCCGCGGACGTGAGCGGGCCGGCCCCGGCCATCGCCTCATAGAGGCCCAGCACGTCGCCGAGGTAGCAGCAGGCCGCGGACTCGGCGGCCGCTGCCTCGGCGACGGCCAGGCCCTGGAACTCCTCGACCTTCTCCCGGTCGAGCGCCGTGTGTGTGGTGCTCATGATCGACTCCCGTCGTCGGTGGTGGCCGGCGCCGCGAGCGACGATGCGCTGCGGCCATCGCCGTCCCGGTGCCGTCGTGACGGTGGCACGCGGTGGTTGCGGCGCGTCTGCGGGCGGGTTGCGCCGCCGCCGGCGGTCGGTTGCGTCACGCGCGCGAGGGCTCAGGCGGGTCGGAGCCCGCCGAGGACGGCCCGGGCCTCGTCCACCAGGCGGTCGGGGTCCAGCTGCCGTCCGCGCGCAGCGAGCCTCTCGGCGCGTTCGACGCCGAGGCGACGCTCGAGCTCTCGTCCGGCGGCGGCGAGTCGGTCGGCCTCCGCGCCGAAGCTCGGTGGCGAGGCGTCGCGAACGGCTGCGTGCAGCACCGCAGCCGGCTCGTCGGCGCGGAGGCGGACGAGCAGCTCGACGACGTTGCGCAGCGCGGTCAGCTGATGGGTCCAGTCGCCGAGGCGTCGCCAGTGGGCGAGCACCTCGGCGAAGAGCCCGGCGGCGCGGTCCAGCTCCCCCGTCCGTGTGCACAGCGACGCGAGCGACACCATCGCGACCCCTTCGGGGACGCGGGCCTCGGCACGCCGCGCCGCGTGGACCGCGCTCTCGAGCAGCGGCGCCGCCGCCGCCGGGTCGGCCTCGAGCAGTGCCTCGCCGTGGCAGTACCGCGCCCAGGCCCGCATCGCCTCGTTGCCGGAGGCGTCGGCCGCCGCCCGCAGCTGCTCCGCCTGGGTCGCCGCCCGGTCGGTCTCGCCCCGGTACTGGAGCGCGAGGACCCGGAGCATGGTCGCCATGGCGCGGTAGTAGTCCTCGCCGGGCTCGTCGAGCGGGGCTCGCTGCCCGGTCAGGACCAGGACGTCATCGAGGCGTCCCTCGTACAGCGCGACCGTCGCCAGGGCGTGCGTCGCCCACGTGGCGGCGAGGCTGGACGGCTCCGCCCGCCGAAGGGCGGCCTCGGCGTGCCGTCGGGCACGTGCGAGGTCCCCG
>SKLC01000268.1 GCA_007123425.1 Nitriliruptoraceae bacterium | reverse complement strand
GGGCCGGGGCCGCGCTCGGTGGTGGGTGCGAGGTCGAGGCCGGCGACCTCGCGGAAGGCGTCGCCGCCGTGACCGGCCGGGTCGCCGCCGGGGTGGGTGACCGGGATGTCGGTCTCGCCGGTGCGGTAGGCCGGGGGCACCTCGGCCCGCGCCTGCAGGCGGGCGGCCTCGATGAGGTGGTCGTCGACGCCGTCCTCGATGCCCGACAGCTCGCGCTGGACGGCTCGGAAGGCCGGCGGGACGGCACCGGACCAGTTCGACGGCGGCGGGTCGCCGGCCTTGGCCTTGTCCAGCAGGTCCATCGCGCCGTCGTGGCTCATCGGGCCGTACATCTCGTAGTTGATCTGCACCACCGGGGCGGCGTCGCAGATGCCCAGGCACTCGGCGTGCTCGACCATCACGCCGCCGTCGGCGTCGACGTTGCCGCCGCAGCGGTTGACGTACTCGTCGTAGATCGCCTGGCCGCCCATGATCTTGCAGGTGGGGTTGGTGCAGACGCTCAGCAGCCAGTCCCCGAAGGGCTCGCGCTTGTACATGGTGTAGAACGTCGAGACGGCCCCGACCTCGGCCCTGGTCAGGCCCAGCAGCTCGGCGCAGAACGCCTCCCCGTCCTCGCTGACGTAGCCCTCGTCGGACTGCACGAGGTGCAGCAGCGGCAGCAGGGCCGAGCGCGCCACGGGATAGCGCTGCACGAGGCGGATCGCCTCCTCGCGCGTGGCGTCGGAGATGGGCACGGTGGGTGCTCCTGGTGCGTCGTGTGGATGGTGGCGGGGCGTGCGCGGGTCGCTAGCGGTCGACGCCGCCCATGACGGGGTCGAGCGAGGCGACGACCACGATCACGTCGGCCACCGAGTGCTCGCGGCTCATGCGGTCGGCGGCCTGGAGGTTGACGAAGGAGGGGTCGCGCACGTGGACCCGGTAGGGCTTGTTGGTGCCCGACGAGGTGATCGCGAAGCCGAGCTCGCCGCGCGGCGACTCCACCGCCTCGTACACCTGCCCCGCCGGCACCGGGAAGCCCTGGGTGACCAGCTTGAAGTGGTTGATGAGCGACTCCATGGACTCGCCCATGATGTGGCGGATGTACTCGGGGTCGTTGCCGATGCCGTCGGGCCCCAGCGCCTGCTGCGAGGGCCAGGCGATGCGCTTGTCCTCGACCATCACGGGGCCGCCGGGCAGCGCGTCGAGCGCCTGGCGGATGATGCGCAGCGACTGGCGCATCTCCTCGAGGCGCACCGTGAAGCGGGCGTAGGAGTCCGCGGCGGTGTCGGTGGGCACCTCGAAGTCGTACTGCTCGTAGCCGGAGTAGGGCCGGGCCTTGCGCAGGTCCCACGGCACCCCCGCCGCGCGCAGCAGCGGGCCGGTCACGCCCAGCTCGTAGCACTCCTCGGCGGTGATCACGCCCACGTCGCGCATCCGGTGGTTCCAGATGGGGTTGTGCAGCAGCAGGTCCTCGTACTCCGCGATCTTGCGCGGCAGCAGCTCGAGCAGGGACTCGCAGCGCTCCACGAAGTCGTGGGTGACGTCCTGGGCCAGCCCGCCCGGGCGGATGTAGGCGTGGTTCATCCGCAGGCCCGACTGCGACTCGAACAGGTCGAGGATGTGCTCGCGGTCGCGGAACCCGAAGGTCATCATCGTGGTGGTGCCGAGCTCCATGCCGCCGGTGGCCAGCCACACCAGGTGGCTGGCGATGCGGTTGAACTCCATGAGGATGACCCTCACCGCCTGGGCGCGCTCGGGCACCTCGATGTCGAGCAGCCGCTCGACCCCCATGCAGTAGGCCGCCTCGTTGAACAGCGGCGAGAGGTAGTCCATCCGGGTGAAGAACGTCGAGCCCTGGGTCCAGGTGCGGTACTCGGCGTTCTTCTCGATGCCGGTGTGGAGGTAGCCGATGATCGGGGTCAGGCCCTTGACGATCTCGCCCTCGAGCTCCAGCACCAGGCGCAGCACGCCGTGGGTCGAGGGGTGCTGCGGGCCCATGTTGACCGTGAGCGTGGAGTCCTCGACGGCGTCGACGACGCTCTCCCAGTCCGCGCCCTCGACGAACAGCTCGTCGCCGGGATCGCCGAGCTCGGCGAAGTCGCTGCTGGGGCCGGTGGTGGGGTGGGTGCTCACTCGACCACCTCCCTCAGGTCGCGCTCGTCCGGTGGCGGGATGTGCTTGTCGTGCTTGTACTCCACGTCGACGCCGCCCAGCGGGTAGTCCTTGCGGTGCGGATGGCCCACCCAGTCGTCGGGCATGAGGATGCGCCGCAGGTTGGGGTGGCCCTCGAACTCGACGCCGAAAAAGTCGTAGACCTCGCGCTCGTGGAAGTTGGCGGTCGGGTAGATCCCGGCCACCGAGGGCAGCCGCGGGTCGGTGTCCTGCGTGCCCGCCGAGATCCGCACCACGTGGTTGCGGGTCACCGAGCGCAGGATGTAGAGCACCTCGATGACCCCCTGCTCGCGCGAGACGCGGTAGTCGGGCCAGCCGGTGGTCGAGACCTGGCGCTCGACGACGTGCTCGCCCTCGGGCCAGTGCACCCCGGAGAGGTCGGCGAGCATCTCGCAGGACAGCTCCTCGTCGTCGCGGCAGAAGGCCACGACCTCGAGCAGCCGCTCGGGCGGGACGAACAGGGTCAGCTCGCCGCGGAGCACGTCCGCGCGCACGTCGTCGAAGCGCTCGGTGACCCGTGCCTCGAGCTGCTCGAGGGACAGCGGGGCGCCGGTCAGCCCCCGCTGCGGCGAGGGGAGGTCGGGAGTCGGGCTCACGCGCGGGCCCCCTGGTCGGCGAAGCTCTCCTGCTTGATCTTCTCGTGCAGCTTGAGGATCCCGTCCATCAGCATCTCCGGCCGTGGCGGGCAGCCCGGCACGTACATGTCGACCGGGACCACGTGGTCGACGCCCTGCACGATGGCGTAGTTGTTGAACATGCCGCCCGAGGTGGCGCACACGCCCATGGACAGCACCCACTTGGGGTCCGACATCTGGTCGTAGATCCGGCGCAGCACCGGGGCCATCTTCTGCGAGACGCGACCCGCGACGATCATCAGGTCGGCCTGCCGGGGCGAGGCGCGGAAGACCTCCATGCCGAAGCGGGCCATGTCATGGCGGGGCCCGCCGGTGCCCATCATCTCGATCGCGCAGCAGGCGAGCCCGAAGGTCGCGGGCCACAGCGAGGCCGAGCGGCTGAAGTTGACCATCTTCTCGACGTTGGTCAGCAGCACGCCGGAGGGGAGCTTGTGCTCTAGTCCCATTCGAGGCCTCCTCGGCCGATCTCATAGACGAACGCAACCCCGAGGATCCCGATGAACAGGGTCATCTGCCCCAGCCCGAACCAGCCCAGCGACTGGTAGACCACCGCCCACGGGTAGAGGAAGACCGCCTCGATGTCGAAGATCAAAAAGAGCATCGCGACCATGTAGAACTTCACCGAGAAGCGGGTGCCCTTGACGTCGGCCAGCGGCTCGTTGCCGCACTCGTAGGCGGCGAGCTTGGTCGGGTTGGGCTGGCGGGGCCCCATGAGGCGGCTGACGCCGACCGACGCGACGGCGAAGCCGACGGCCAGGATCAGCAGCAGCAGGATGGGCAGGTACTCGGCAAGCACGGGTCAGCTCTCCTGACAGGCCGCGATCGTCCGCGGAACGGGCGCCAGTGCGTGGGGTGCGCGCGATGCCGGCAACGGTAGGGCCGACGACGATGGGGCCGCAACACGCCGGGAGGCGACCATCGGCCCGTCCGCGGGCGTCGACGGGCACGGCTGGCGGCGCGGGTCGAGGATGCTCATGCGGCCGGCGCCAGTCGCTGCAGGGTGTTGAGGAGCACGTCGTTGGCGTCCGACGGCCGCGCGTCGGTCAGGTGCGCCATGGTCTTGAGCACGAACTCCATCAGCGGGCGGACGGGCATGCCATAGGTGATGCACACGTGCAGCACCGCCGGGTGGCCCATCAGCTGCGCGAACGCCTTGCCCAGCGTGTAGTAGCCGCCCCAGCGTCGGCGCACCTCCGCGTCGTAGGCGTCGAGATCGGCGGTGCGGCGCGTGGTCAGGGCGCGGTCGGTCACCTCGGCGGCCACCGCGGCGGCCTCCATGGCATAGGAGATGCCCTCGCCGTTGAACGGGTTGACCATGCCCCCCGCGTCGCCCACGAGCAGCACGCCGCGCTGGTGCAGCGGGGTGCGGTTGAAGCCCATCGGGATCGGGCCGGAGCCGATCCTGGCGGTGCGCGTCTCCTCGGTGGTGTCCCACTCGTCGGCCAGGCCCCGCGCCCACCGCGTGAGCATCCGCCGGTAGTTGGTGCCCTGGAAGTCCTTGGACGTGGACAGCAGGCCGAGCCCGACGTTGAGGGTGCCGTCGTCCAGCGGGAACACCCACCCGTAGCCCGACAGGTAGTCCCCGGTGTCGTCCTGCAGGTCGAGGAAGGAGGAGATCCAGGGATCGTCGGCGCGCGGCGAGCGGTAGTAGGTGCGCACGCCCACCGCCATGGGACGGTCGGTGCGCCGGCGGATCCCCATGGCCTTGGCGACACGGCTGCCGGCGCCGTCGGCGGCGATCACCACGGGGGCGTGGACCTCGCCGCTGGAGCCGTCGGCCCGGCGCCAGGCGACCCCGGCGACCCGGGACGCGGCGCGGTCCCGCCAGACGGGCCCCGTGACGGTCACGCCCTGGTGGAGGCGGGCCCCGTTGGCCACGGCCAGCTCGGCGATGCGCTGATCGAACACGCGGCGGGTCGCCGTCGCACCCCATCCGGGCCAGTCGTCGAGCTCGGGCCAGGGCAGCTCCATCACGGTGCGGCCGCCGTGGATCCGCAGGCCCCGCTGGGTCGCCCACCCGTCGACGCGGCCGTGGGCCTCATCCACCAGGCCGAGCTCGAGCAGCTCCTTGACCACCCGGGGCGTGAGGCCGTCGCCGCAGACCTTGTCCCGGGGGAAGGCGTCCTTGTCGAGCAGCACGACGTCACGGCCGAGCGCGGCCAGACGGGCGGCCGTGGCCGCCCCCCCGGGCCCGGCGCCCACGACGACGACGTCCGCCCGGC
>SKLC01000320.1 GCA_007123425.1 Nitriliruptoraceae bacterium | reverse complement strand
TCAGCACGAAGTACAGCGTGATGACCATCACGTCCCACGCCAGCGGCGAGGTCTGCAGCGTGGTGGGCAGGTTCGGCAGGATGCTGGTGACGACCCGGTCGGGGCGGCCGAGGTGGATGATGATGTACAGCCCGGCGTTGGCCAGGCTCGCCAATGTCAGCAGCTCGGCGATGCGCGCGATCGGCGCGAAGTCGCGCATCTTGAACAGCCGCACCGCCGCGGAGACGATGATGCCCCCGTGGCCGATGCCGATCCACCAGATCATCGAGCCCTCGTAGAAGCCCCAGGGGATGCCGCCGACGTAGCCCCAGTCGGCCATGTTGGTCACGACCAGGCCCCACTGGAGCTGGAAGATCCAGGCCTGGGCGAACCAGGCCAGACCTGCCAGCGCGACGGCCAGCGTCACCCACCAGCGCCACGTGGGCCGCCCCAGAGGCTTGAGGATCGTCTCGACACGGCCGGACTGCGGACCGGAGCCCGCAGACCCCGCGTCGGGCTGGCGGTCGTGGGGATGCGTCCCCCCGGCGGATGGAGGTGCGATGGCGGTCATGTCTCGACCTTTCCGGTGATCCGGTCGAACCAGGGCTTGGGGCCCTCGAGCGTCGCCTTGCGGTCGTCGGTCAGCCCCCAGTCCTCCACCGTGTAGGGCCCCCCGACGAGCTCCGCGTCCTTCGACGGCGGGTGGCCGATGTAGATGATGTTCGGCTGGGTGCCCAGCTCGTCGAGCAGCCGGAACGTCGGCAGGTTCCCGCCGGCCTCCTTGCGGCGCTGCGCGAGGTAGACGTTCGGCACGCTGTAGGGGTCGTTGAGGTCACCGAAGTGGATGGCGTCCATGTGGCAGGCGTTGCCGCATGACACGGTGCCGCGGGTGGCGGGATCGTCCTGCTTGGTGGGGCAGAAGGTGCACTTGCCCATCACGCCGCGCGGTGGCTCGCCGGTGACCGCGATGCCGCGGTCGTCGCGCTTGCCGCCGGAGGCGTCGCCGCCGTTCATCCGCGGGTCGGCCCACTGGAACACGTTGACGCCGTAGGGGCAGGCGACCTCGCAGTAGCGGCAGCCGATGCATACGTCGTAGTCGGTGAGCACCAGGCCGTCCTTGAGTCGACGGTGCCGGGCTCCGGTGGGGCAGACCATCACGCAGGGGGCGCGGGTGCAGTGCTGGCAGATGCGAAAGAGGTAGTCGGGGTCCTCGTTCTCGGGTTCCTGGTACGGCATGATCAGCGCCCACAGGGAGCCCTGCGACAACCCGTTGGACTCTGAGCAGGCGGACACGCACTCCATGCAGCCATCGCACCGCTCGAGGTCGACGACCATCCCCATCTGCACGTCGGTCTTCACGCCCGCGGCGACCGTGCCGGGCCCGGCACCCGTGCGCACCGGCTGCTCCGGGGCGGGCAGCTTGTCCGCCGCGCCGGTGGACGCGAACGCGCCCTGGCGGAAGGCCTCGGCGAAGAACACCGCGGCGGCGGCGCTGCCACCGATCGCGCCCATCACCGTGCGTCGTGAGATCCCTGCGGGCTCGCCCGGGACATCGGCGTCGTGGCCGCAGCCACAGTCGCCGTCGCCGGAGCCACAGCCACCACCACCGGTCTCACCGGCCATCGGCAGCGTGGCGGTGCCGGCGCCGATGACGTCGGCGGGCTCCTCGTGGTCGCAGCCACAGCCGCCGTCTCCGTCGCCGCAGTCCGCGGCCTCGCCGGCGGGCGGGGGCAGCTCGGTCGGGGCGGGCGCCCGGCCGGTCACCTCGGGCTCGGTGTAGGGCCGGGTGAGCCCGTCTGCCAGGCGGGGCCGGCGGTCCAGGCCGAACTCCCTCAGGTAGTCGATCTCGTGGCGGTCGCGGAACTCCTCCTCGTCGAGCTCGCCGGCGGCCACCGCCAGCGCATCGCGCGCCGCGGCCAGCCCGAGCTCGGTGTCGGCGTCGGCGCCGTCGAGGATCTGTCGCGCCCATGCCTCGCTGCCCACCGACGCGGTCGGCTGCTGGGGGGTGGGGTCCGGCTGTCCCTCGGGGATGTCTGCGGGGGTGCGGTTGGTGTCGTCGGCCGTCACCGTGGCCTCCTCATCATTCGCAGGTCGGATGCACCCGGGGGTGCGATGTGGGGGTGGGCAGGCCAGTGCGGGAGGAAGGCCGGCTCACGCCAGGGGTCGCTAGTGACCGTCGTCGTCGGCCTCCGCGGCGTCGTCGTGGTCGCCGACCAGCATCAGCCCGACCGCGCCCTTGGGGAGGTTGGCGAACTTGTGGTCCACGAACTTGTAGACACCGGGAACGTCGAAGGTCATCTCCACGAACCCGCCGGTGGACGCGGGAAGGTCGATCGCCTGGGCGCCGCCGGGGCCGTCACGGTCGGGGTGCAGCCGGTAGCTGCCCTCCTTGTAGACCGTGTCGAAGATCGTGCCGATGACGTGGAACGAGGTCTGCTCGCTCGGGCCGTTGTTCATCAGCCAGATGCGCACGCGCTCGTCGGGCTCGATGCCGTCGAGGGGTGCGTGGACGTACTGGTAGGGGTACCCGTTGAACACCACGGCGTCCCAGGCGGCAGCCTCCATCTTGTCGTACTGCTCGTTCATGCTGCCCATGTAGATCTCGTGCTGCAGCAGCCAGAACTCGTGATCCACGTCGGGCAGGTCCGGCGGGTCGATGATCATCACGCCGTGCTGGCCCATGCCGGTGTGCTGGAGGACCGGGTCGGTGCCGCAGTGGTACATGAACACGCCCGCGTGCTTGGCCTCGAACTCGTAAATGAGCTCATCGCCGCGCTCGATGGTCCGCATCTCGTCATTGGGAGCGACCTTCGACGAGTGGAAGTCGATCGAGTGGCCGACGTTGCCGTCGTTGATCAGCGTGAAGCGGAAGGTGTCGCCGACCTTGCCCCGGAACACGGGGCCGGGGAACAGGTCGTCGTAGGTCCACACGGTCTGCTCGACGCCGGGCGCGACCTCCTTCTCGATCTCGCTCGCGCGGATCGTGATCTCGTGCAGGTCGCCTTCGGGAGCGGGCTCGAGCCGCGCGTTCCGCGGCTCCCAGGCGTCGGACGGCTCCCCGTTGCGGTCCCAGGCCGTCGCCTGGGGGGCATGGGAGCCACCGCTGTCGGCGGCGGTCGTTCCGGCCACCTCGTAGGTGGGCGCACAGGCCGCCGCGACCAGCACGGGGATCATCAGTAGGCCGAGCTCTCGGACGGTCGGGCGCATCCCGGTAACCTCCAGTAGAAGACTAAACGATGAGTAATATCCGCATTGTTGGGCGCGGGGGGCAGTGCCCAACGGCCCGTGCGCGAGAGGAACCTCGGCCCGATGAGTGGGGACCAAGGTCCCTGCCGCTGGCGCCGCTGTCACCGCGAGCGGCCGGGCCGCCTCGGCGCCCCCGCGGGCAGAAACGCCGCGGGCGACGCCGTGCGCCGCCCACGCCATGGCCGGTGCCGCGCCGTCAGTGCGTGTGCACGTCGGCGGCACGCGCCCAGAGCCTGCCGAGCTCCGGGGAGCGGGCCGTGCTAGCGGCGCTCCCTGGTTCGGCGGGCCTGCCCGCTGTCGTCCGCGAGGCCCTTCAGGGGGCCAGGACCGCCTTGCCGATCAGCCGGTGCTCGAGGAGATCGTCGAGCGCGTCCCCGGCGCGCTCGAGCGGATAGGTCGTCGGCTCGGGCGGCGTGATCTCCCCACGTCCGGTCATCGCCAGCGCGTCGTCGAGCAGCGCCCGCTGGGCGGCCGGGTCCCGCATCGCCCAGGCGCCCCAGTCCACGCCGACGACCGCGCGGTTGCGCAACAGCACCTGGTTGGTGGGCAGGCGCGGGATGTCGCCTCGCGCGAACCCGATGACGCAGAGGCGGCCGAGCTCGCCCAGGGCCCGCAGCGCCGGCTCGCTCAGGTCGCCGCCCACGGGGTCGAGCACGACGTCCACGCCCCCGCCGCTCTCGGCGCGCGCGGCGTCCTTGAGGTCGCCGGCCGAGTAGTCGATGGTGGCGTCGGCACCGGCGGCGACGCACCGCTCGAGGCGCGCGGGTGACGAGGCGGCAGCGAGCACCCGGGCGCCCAGCGCCTTGCCCACTCCCACCGCTGCCAGGCCGACGCCACCGGCGGCCCCCAGGACCAGCAGCTGCTCCCCGGGCCTGATGCGGGCACGGTCGCGCAGCGCGAAGAGCGCGGTGCAGTAGCTCTGCGTGAACGCCGCCGCCGCGCCGGCCGACATGCCCTGGGGCACGGGCGAGATGGCCTCCGCGGCGACCGCGACGGCCGAGGCGAAGCCGCCCAGGCCCACGCTGGCGAGCACGCGGTCGCCGACCTGCCAGCCCTCGACCCCGCCACCGACCTCGACGATCGTGCCTGCGACCTCGTTGCCGGGCACGAAGGGCAGCGGCGGCTTGATCTGGTAGCGCCCGCCGACGAAGAGGCCATCGACGAAGTTGACGCCCGCCGCCTCGACCGCGACGACCACGCCGTCGTGCGCCGGAGCGGGGTCGGGGTGCTCCTCGACGACCAGGGACGAGGGAGGGCCGTACTCGTGGCAGACGACAGCACGCATGGTCCGCAGCAGCCCTTCGTCACCCGGCGCGAGGCGGACGGGACCCTAGTGCGTCGTGCGCTGTGTCGAGGTCGGAGGGCCTCGGGAAGACGGTCGACGGCACCCGCGACAGGGCCTCTGGCTCCTGCCCGGCCCTGGCGCTCAGGCTCCGCCGGGAGCGGGCGGCATGGTGGGCGAGCGCGCCGGTGGGGCCAACGTGGTGTGCTCCTTCCGCGCCGGAGAGGCCACGCGGGGCCGTGGCGTCGCCGCACGGTATGCCCGGCGGCGCTCCTGCAGCTGCTCGAGCAGCAGACCGGTGACGCTCAGGGCCGCGACCACGCCCAGCCCGAGGAGCAGCCAGCGCCAGTACATGAGCAGCCCTCCGACCAGCCCCAGCCCCACGGCCCACGAGGTCAGGACCGCGAGCGGGGAGCCCGAGGGATGCGGCGGGCGTGGCACGCGCTGGGGCGCTGGCTCCGTCGGGGGAGCGGCGGGGGGAGCGGGCCGGCTCCCGCGGGTG